>JBIIRU010000099.1:0-8349 GCA_044341355.1 Cyanobium sp.
GGGATCCCCTCCGGCCAGCGGGCCATGAGCCGGCTGAGCTGGCAATCCACGGGAAGGCTGTCCGCCCAGCCGGGTCGGGGATCGGGGCCGGGGATCGTGGCGGCGGGGTGAACACCACGCCAGCGGGCTGGCACATCGAAGGGCTCGTGAGGCCCCGGAAAGCTCACCCAGAGGAACCAGGGTCGGTCGGTAGGCATGGCTTGCAACTCCGCCACGGCCTCCGTACCCACCCACAAATCTGGGTAGAGCGCCTCCGGCAACACCGAGGGTTGAACCAAATGGGCGCGGCCGCCCTCGTAGCGATTGGCCAGATCCCGGCGGTAGGTCTCCAACACGCCGGCCTCACGCCAGCGATCCGTAAGCTCACACTCGAGCACGGCAAGCGCTCGGGGTCCGGCGATCTCCCGGGCGCGATCGAAGCCCAACGCCCGCAGCAGGGGGATGTTGTCGCGAAGATCAATCCCCGGCTGGTCGTGGGGTGTCCAGTGGGTTTTGCCGATCAGGGCTGTGGCGTAACCAGCCTGGCTGAGGTCCCTGACGAACGATGGAGAGTTTGCGGGAATGGTGTAAGGCCTATTACTGGCCAAGCCCAACTCAAGGGGAGTAAGCCCTGTGAGCCAGCTTGCCCGGGCCGGGACGCAGTGGGGGCAGCTCGTGTAGCACCGCTCTGCCACCCAGCTCCGCCCAGCCAGTTTTTGCAGGTGGGGGAGCCGCAACCAGGGCTGCCGCAGCCAGTCGCCGCGCCATTGATCGAAGCTAATCAGCAGCCAGCAGTGCGGTGGCTGGCGACGCATCCGGAGCTCTTCATCGAAACGCCATGATGGCATCCGGGAAACGCAGAGCCAAGTTACTGGTTTAGCCAGGGCCCGGAGATGCTTCCCGGAACCTGTTCCTCAGGTTGAGAATTGGAATCTCCACAACAACGTAAAGAAGCCACCCCGCCAGCAAACTGGATAACATGTAGATGAGAAAGGTATTCGGTAGGGCTTGAAGGGTGCCAGGGGAGCGGAACGCTCCGAGGATGGGAAGGTGGACGAGATATAGTGAATAGCTGGAGGAAGCAGGAATGTCCACCAGCAGCTTCCAGCGTCTGCGGTTGGAGAGAACGACCGTTCTCATGGGTACCAGAGCGGCGAGTAAGATGAAAATGGCGCAGATGATGCGGCTGAATAACTGACCGGCAACAACTATCTGGTTGAGAATAAGGGTGGAGTTCTGAAACTGGGATTCGGCCTGGAGAAGCAAGAATCCAAAACGCAGTGCCAAGCCCAACCCCATCATCGCCAGTATGGTGCTCAATAGCACCAAGATCATCAAACCGATTCGGGCGGGTGGAGGGCTTGCTGCGAACGAAAACCACCGTCGGAGGTTGGGGTGCGCCAGCACAATCGCCGCTAGGCCGCCATAGCTGAGCGCATCGAGCTGCAACACAGTGGACGCCTTGATCTGCTCGAATCCGAATCCGTTGCGGGAGGCGACCCAGCGAGCCACCAGCATCATGATGATCAGGGAGAGATGGAGAACGGCGAGACGGAAGCAGACTGCGCTCCTGCGGTCGCAATCTGAGGGCAAAAAACGACCGATGGTGGTGGCGCTGAGCCCGATCAGCAGGTAGCTCGCTTCCTCGATCGCCAGCGACCAGGTAACGGGGATCAGCCCGGCCGGCCCCTGGGGAGCCAACGGCAGGGTGGGGAGAAAGAAAGCATTGGCCAGAATGTCCTGCGGAGAGGTGTCCATGAACAGTCCAGTCACCAGGATCACTAGCCAGTAGAGAGGAAGCGTCCGCAGGAATCGACGCATGAAGAAATTGCGCGAGGCCTTCCAGCTCGATGCCGTGGCCAGCTTGATGGCCTGGCCGGTGATCAAGTACCCGCTGAGGGCAAAAAACAGTTCGATGCCCCAGTGGGCGGGAGCGAACCAGTAGTCCCCTCTCCAGAGCTGGGGGAGCAGGACGCGCCCATGGGCGAAGACCACCAGCATGACGGCGCTCGCTCGGATCAGATCGAAACTCCGGATCCAATCCCTTGGGGTCTGCTCATGCACCTCCGCAGCGACGGCAGCTTCTGGTAAAGATCCCACTTGGTTTTGATGGCCCACCACGACTAGTGCAAAGAGAAACCTCTCTTACCGTGACCCCCGTGCACGTTAAGCCGCATCTGTTGCTCAACTCCCGGTTAGTCTGCGCCATTAGCGCAGCAAGGCGCTCGTGAACATCAGCCCCTTTTTCCGGCAGGAGTCTTGGGTGCTTGAGAGCGCTTCCGCCGATCACCCCGTTTCGCCCACAACCCCCGAAGTCCCCCCGGCGGGCCCGAAGAACGCCGAGGCCCGGCTCCTCCTGGCCGAGGGAGCGCGCCTGCAGCGAGCCGGCCGGCCGGGGGAGGCGGAGGCCTTCTGGCGGCGTACCCTTGACTTGGCGCCCGGAGACCTGCTATTGCGCAGGGCGATCAATCAGCTCTGCCCCACGCTCAATAGCCATCCCCTGCCAAGCCGCCGCAGCTGGCCACCCTGGGGGACCCGCTTTGCCCTGCTACTGCCAGGCCAACTCCGCTGCCTGGAGTACAGCCGCGGATTCCTTGAGCAGCTTTGCCGCCGGGCCGATCTCTTTGTCTGCACGGAGGGGCGCTACCGGGAGGCCGCCACAAGCCTCCGCTGTCGACGCCATCGGGAGGTGCGGATCATCGAGGACGATCCGGAGACAGCGGCCGAGGATGCGGCCCTGCCCGTGGCTTCAATGAAGCAGTGGCACAAGCTGGCGGTATGCCTGGCAATGGTGCGGGAGCAGGAGCGACACCAGGGCCACCGCTATACCCATCTGGTGAAACTGCGCAGCGATTACCTGCATGTGAATCCTGAGTGGTTCTTCCAAGACCTCGTGCAGCACAAGCACGACGGACTGGCCTGTGCTTCGGACAAGGTCTTCGCTGGCAACCGGGACGTGATGATGCTCTTCCGGGGGTTTCAGAAAGCGATTGCTGGGTTCTTCGATGGGCACGAGCACACCTACTGGCCGATCAACGTGGAGACCATCCTCACTTCCGATGATTCCAGCAAGTGGTACGGCATGAACTGGCCTGAACGGCTCGTGGGCAGACCGGCGAGGGTGCAGGAACTGCGGCAGGTCCTCCAGCGGGGGGGAAGCGAATTGGCGTCGGCGCTGGCCGGGTTCCGGAGCCAACCGGATGAGCCCTTCCTGCGCCTGTTCCAAGGACATCCCCGCTTCGCCTCGGAGGTGTGCTTTGCCCGTTTCCTGAACCTCTGCGGTATTACCGCCCATGGGAACCGGGCACTGCAAGGCTTCCTGCGCAACGACCGGAGCTGAAGGGAGGTGGATCGTCCTGCGATCAGCGTGCTCGTGCCGGCAGGGGGGAGCCTTGCCGCGCGCACCCTCGGACCGGCCCCGCCCTTGCATCCGGATCCCCTGTGGCTGCCGGCGGGGAGCGCCCTTGCCATCGAGCGGATCGCCCGCTTCCACCTGGCCAACCCCGAGGTGTCGGAAGTTCTAGTCGTGAGCGACTGGGAGGCGGCGGGAGGACCTCCCGCCGATCTGCAATGTCTGGCCGGGGTTCGTCTGCTGCGGGTGCCGCCCCAGTGCCACATTTGCGGCTCCATCGCGGCGGCCCTTCCAGCCCTGCATAACGCCTGGGTGATGATCAACCCGATCACCACTCTTCCGAGCCACGCAGCGCAAGCGCAGACGGCCATCCTGATTGGCAGCGATCCCCTCATCCGCGAGGACTGGTCTTCGCTGCTTGACGAGCGCCCGCAGGGCTGGCGGTTTCTCCGCAAGGGGATACCAGGGGAGGGGGAGCCTCCTTCCCATCCTTTCACCGGGATCCTCACGGCTCCCGTCGCCCTGCTCAGCGACGTTCTGGCGGATCTGTCAGACGCGGAGGGCCACGATCTTCTGGCCGTGGCGGAGCGGCTTCATCGCCTGCACGGGGCATGTGTAATCACTACAAAATGGTTTGACCTGGGGCATCGCGCCAGCGTCGCCGACTCGAACCGCAGCCGCCTGCCCAGCCGCTCTTTCAATCACCTGAGCTATTGCCGGCGGCGCGATGCGATCGTGAAGGTATCGAGCGACGAGGCGCGGCTGAAGCAGGAGATGGCCTACTTGGAGGCGCTGCCTCCGGCTCTGCGCCGTCATTTCCCTGCCATGCTGCCCCCGCAGGCTGGGGAGGAAAAGGCACTGGTAATGGAGGCCCTCCCATTCCCCAACTTGGCCGAACTCTTTCTCTACTGGCGGATCGGCCCCAATGCATGGCTGGCGATCCTCGAGAGGTTAGCGGCGATCCTCGCGGAGTTCGCCACAGCCAGTTCACCCCGCCAAGGCATGGGGGACTGGCTCTGGGGCCGCAAGCTGGAACAGCGCTGGGAGATGCTCTGGCAGGGAGATGGGAATACGGTGCTGATGGGGTGGCGAAAGCAGGGGATGCGTATCAACAGCCGCTGGTATCCCCCGCTGGAGGTGGTTGTGGAGACCATGCTTGAGGCCTTGGGGCCCTTGCAGACACGCAGCCAGCTCCAGCTCATTCACGGCGACCTGTGCTTCAACAACATCCTCTGCGACCCCCTGTACACCAGTGTGCGTTTGATCGATCCGCGCGGAGAGACGCCACCCGGCCGAATCCTGGCGGTCGGCATCGGCGATGCCCGCTACGACTTGATCAAGCTCAACCATTCCCTCGCCGGCCTCTACGACGCCACTGTGAATAATCTCTTCTCCCTGTGCGTTGAAAGCAACCACCTCGAACTACGGCTCTATGCCCCTCCGAATCACAGGTTCCTGCTGGAGGCAGCCGAGGGGATGCTGCTCAAGGTGGTGCCTGTCGAAGAGCGGCGAATCCTCACAGCCTGCCTTTTCCTCAGCATGCTGCCGCTGCACAGGGAGGATCCAGCTCGGCAGCTTGCCCTGGCGGCCACCGGCGTGCTCCTCTGGCACGACGATATCGACACTGCTGTGGCAAGTTGAATCTGCTTCTCACCGCCGCCGGAGCCGGCAGTCGCTTCCGCCAGGAAGGAATCTCAACCCCCAAGCCGCTCATCCGGGTGCAGGGCAAGGAGTTGCTGCTTCATGCTCTTGCCTCGTTCGGGCTCGCCCATGGCGATCGTCTGCTGCTAGGGGTGCAGCGGCAGCACCGGGTCCGTCAGCAGCTCGAGCAGGTGCTGGCGGAGGAGCTGCCCGACGTGTCGGTGGACTGGGTGGAGTTGGAGGAGCTGCTGCCGGGGCAACTAGCCACGGCGGCTGCCTGCGTTAGCAGGGCCTGGGGGGAAAACGACCAGGCGCTGGGGTCCCCCCTTCTCATCCACAACTGCGACACGGGGTTCACTTGGCCGGGGGAAGGTGGCCGGAGCCTGCTGCCCGGTGAGGCTTACGGGTCCATGGCCGTGTTCCCGGCGGCAGGAGAGCACTGGTCCTTCGGCCGCCCTGACCCTGCCGACCCTGGCAGGGCACTGGAGATCCGCGAGAAAAGCCGCATCTCCCCGCTGGCCTCGATCGGGCTCTACGGCTTCCGGCACGGCGGCGAATTCCTTGCCGATGCCCGCCGATGGCTCCGCGATACCCAACCGCTGCGGGGTGAACACTTCGTGGCACCGCTGCTGCAGGGGGCCCTGGAGCGAGGTGAAACGGTGCTACTGCCGCGGGTGGAGGGGGTGCGGCTGTTCGGGACGCCACAAGAATTGTGCTCAACATTCGGTATCGACCTCGCGGAGCTGCGCCAACAGAACGCCCCAATCCCTACTGGGGAGGAGGACCATGGCTGAGCCGGTGCCGAGGCCCAGCCTCGTGCGGGTGGCCATTCCCCACCACTGGCAGCCGCTGGAGGGTCGTGAGGGCCATGGCTCCCTGCGGCGCGAAGAGGGGATGCTGCGGGCAATCGCTCTGGCCCGCTGCCTCGGCGGGGTGCTGGCGCTGGCCCGTGGTGAGCGCGAGGAGATCCTGGCCATCGCTGATGATCGGATCGAAGCGGCGCCCACCCCTGCCTACCCGGCACGGCGACTGCCTGGGGTGTGGGTCGACTGCCACGTGTTCGTCAATGGCGATGCCTGCCGCCAAGACGTGCTCGCGGCCTTCGAGCGCAGAATCAAAGTGCACCGGCTGGAACTGGAGGATCCGATGCGGCTGCCCGCAGCCGCCCGGGACTTTCTGCTGCGGGAAGCATCGCCAGTGGCGGATCTTTCCCTCTATCTGGAAGATGATCTGGTGATCGGCGATCGGCTCTATGCCGACAAGCTGTTGTGGTTCTGCGAGCGCACGCAGCACCGGTACACGCTGATGCCCCACCGCTACGAGCTCACCGGCGTGGTCAGCGCGCCACGGTTGTTTGTGGATGGCCCGATTGATCCGGAGTACCTGCGGGGCTTCCAGGCAACGCAGCAGGCAGT
This sequence comes from Cyanobium sp., assembly GCA_044341355.1. Taxonomy (GTDB): domain Bacteria; phylum Cyanobacteriota; class Cyanobacteriia; order PCC-6307; family Cyanobiaceae; genus Cyanobium. The sequence goes on from JBIIRU010000099.1 coordinate 6,388, forward strand.
GGCCCAAGGAAGGTTTTGGGATGGACAGGAGGTGAGCTTCGATCTGGCGAGCAATCCCCATTCAGGCAGCTTCGCGCTCAGCCGCCCGCAGCAACAACGGCTGCGGCAGGAGGCCCTGGCCGCTACAGAGTTCGTGGGGCCGCTGGAAACGGTGGCCACCGGCACCGTGCTGGCCGCCTTTCCGGTGATGAAGCCTGGCTGGCAATGGCGGGACTTCCTGCTGCTCGAACACGCCCACCCCTCCTTCCTGGCCTGCCGGTTTCAACGGCAGGAATGAGGTTTCGCCCACGATCACCACAACGGCCTTTCCACAGATCAGATTGGATTCGAACTCCAGCGCCCAGGGATGAATGGGCAAAAAAAGCTCCCCTGAAGGGGAGCATGGAACGGTATGAACAGAGGGATCAGACCAAAGTAATGTGGCCGGGGAGAATTCCACCGAGTGCTTGTGTTCGAAAAAGAAGATCAGAGGAAGAATAGGCTTTTTGGCTGTCTTGGATCCAGAGGTATGATGCGGTTACGAGGGAACCGGGGGCGCCAATAGTTGCTGTGAAGTTGTATGCATTAATCCCTGAGGTAGTGGAAGCGTTGACCTGACCGGGTCCAGGACCTAGAGGTAGGGCATCAAGTTGAATCGTGAGGGCGGCAAAATCCGTGGCCGTAAAGGCACCAAGGTTATTTGATGTGACCGCAGCACCCATAGTTAGGGGGCCACCGGCCAGCTGGTTGGCTACAGCAGAAATGTTCAGCCTGTCATTAGCTGCAAATGCGTAGTTAATGAAACTATCAAATGTTAGGGTGGCTGCGGCTGCTGTTCCTGAAGTAGCAGCAGCTGATTCGGCAATTGAGTTGATATTGAAAGTAGCTGTGCTGTTTGGATTGAACTTGGCATAGATGTCACCGCCTGTACCACCGGTTATATTATCGCCAGCATCCAATGGTTGCAAAGGGGATGGGACGGGTAAGACAAGATTGAGCCTGCCAACATTGATTGTATCTTTTCCGGCACCTGCAAAAATTGTATCCTTACCTTCATTGCCGAAAATTGTGTCGTTATCAGCATTGCCCCAGATAGTATCATTATCAAGAGAACCATAAACTATATCGTTACCTGAGCCACCAGTAAGATCAAAGCCCTTAGAGAATGTTGGGCTATTGTTGTCGGTCGTAGCATTAGTGAAATCGATATTGTCATCGCCTGCACCACCACCAATGAAATTAGCGCCGGCGTAGGTTGCAACAAATCCAATGGCTCGAATTATATCGTTTCCAACGTTTCCATTGATGGAAGAATTGTTAAAAGTCTGCCCCGACGGACCAGTAAAGAGTTTGATGGTGTCATTTCCATCGCCGCCATTAACTGACGCCAAAGCAAGGTTTGTAAGCACTTCAATTGTGTCTGCACCAGCACCACCATTGACTAGAGTGGCAATCAACTGATTGCCAGCAATAATAACATCATCGCCACCACCACCACCCACAAAGCTGTTGGTGATTGAGCTATTGACAGCAAACTTTATTGTGTCATTTCCCATGTTGCCATTAATCGAGGATTCGCTAACAGAGGCACCAAAGAAGATGGGCGAGTAGTCGATCACATCAGCGCCGTCACCACCATTGACAGTGGTGGTGCGCTGAATGTTCGTGGAATTGTTGATTTGGATGACGTCGGCGCCGCCGAGGCCGGTAACTACGACATTACCGGTTTCATCAAAAATGACGCCCACATCGACTTCAGGGGTGCCGATTAGATCAACGCCGGTTGCGCTGCGAACAGTTGTGAAGGCCAAAGTTTCATAGGCTGTTGACTCAACCATAACTATAGCCATCCCGGCCTGCCGTTGTCGGCGGCAGGAATGGGGCACGCTACCATTGATTTGCCGAGCCAGCCCACGGATCTAAGCGGCAAATAGCTCCAGAAGCTACCAAATCCATGAGGGCCAGCTGGCGGGGCACACAGCG
>JBIIRU010000100.1:0-8307 GCA_044341355.1 Cyanobium sp.
GGCGTTGAGGTTTTCGAGGTTGGAGAGGCAAACGAGCTGGGCGCCGGTGGCTTGGTCGCGAATGTTGCCTTTGGCCTCTGAGTTTGCTTCGCGCCATTGGGCGGCGGTCTGGCCGAAGAGGGCCATGTTCAATAGATCGGCCTCGCTGGCATAGACAAAGCTGATCTGAGCCTTACTCAGCTGGGCTGGAATCAGATGAGTTTGGATTGCATCGGTGTGGATGCGATAGTTGATCTTGGCAAGGTTGCGGCGGATGTCCCAGCCGAGGGTCTGGCGCTCACTGTCCTTGAGGCGCTGGAACTCTTTGATCAGGTAGAGCTTGAACTCCACTGAGATCCAAGCGGCGAATTCAAAGGCGATATCGGCGTGGGCATAGGTGCCACCGTAGCGGCCGGTTTTCGACTGAATGCCGATGGCGCCGGTGCGCTCGATCCATTGCTTCGGGGTCAGAGTGAAGCTGTTCAGACCGGCTTGCATTTTAATCCCGTCGAATTCGACGGGATTAAAACCGGAGTTGTTGATCTGTTCCCACAGCCCCAGGAATTCAACCGTGTTGCGGTTGCGCAGCCAGTTTCGAATCAGATCGTCAGTGGTGGCCTTCCCCTTGTAGCGGGCGATGTCCGTCAGGCAGATGTAATCCTGGCTGTTGATGACGACGATGCGGACTTCGCTGGAGAGCACCTCAATTTTTTTCGTCACAGCCTTACTCATCTCAGAAGCCCCCTAATCCTCCCCAGCACCTCCGCACTCTCCACATCCAACGCCGCAATCTCCGCCATGATCTCCTGCGGGCTTCGCAGCGTCACCGCCTCACCCCCATGGGGGTTCTTCACCGAAAGATCCCAACTCACTGGATCAATAGAGTCCACATCCACGCTCCAACTCTTGGGCGAATCGGCAAAGGTTTTCTGCAACTCCACGAACTCCGCCAGATCCCGATCATTGAGCGGGTTCGTCTTGCCCAGGTTGCGACCAGGATCGAGCTGATAGAACCATACCCTGCGGGTTGGGGCACCTTTTTCGAAAAACAAGACCACCGTTTTCACCCCCGCCCCCTGGAAGGTGCCGCCGGGGCAGTCGAGCACGGTGTGCAGGTTGCAATCCGTCAGCAGTTTCTGGCGCAGGGCCACCGAGGCGTTGTCGGTGTTGGAGAGAAACGTGTTCTTGATCACTACGCCGGCGCGGCCGCCGGCCCGCAGCAGGCGGATGAAGTGCTGCAAAAACAAAAAAGCGGTTTCACCGCTGCGGATCTCGAAGTTCTGCTGCACCTCCTTGCGTTCGCTGCCGCCGAAGGGCGGGTTGGCGAGGATCACATCGAAGCGGTCGCGCTCCTGCACATCGCTGAGGTTTTCGGTGAGGGTGTTGGTGTGCAGCACCTTGGGCGCCTCAATGCCATGCAGGATCATGTTCATGATCGCAATCACATAGGCGAGGCTCTTCTTCTCCTTGCCGGTGAAGGTACGCGTCTGCAGCGTGTCCAGATCGGCGGTGCTGAGTTCCGCCCCCGTGGCTCCGCCTTTGCGCATGAACTCAAACGCTTCGCACAGAAAGCCGGCGGAGCCAACCGCCGGGTCGTAGACCGACTCGCCGATCTGCGGGTTCACCACCTGCACGATGGCGCGAATCAGGGGTCGGGGCGTGTAGTACTCACCGCCGTTGCGGCCGGCATTGCCCATGCGCTTGATCTTTTCCTCGTAGAGCATCGAGAGCTCGTGCTTCTCCGCCTGGGAGCGCAGGCGCAGGCCATCGAGCCCATCGATGATTTCGCGCAGGTTGTAACCGCTGCTGATCTTGTTGCGCAGTTCACCGAAGATCTCGCCGATCTTGTATTCGATCGTGTTCGGCCCGCTGGCGCTCTGCTTGAAGCGCTCCAGGTAGGGGAACAGGCGCACGTTCACGAAGTCGCGCAGGTCGTCGCCGGTGAGGGATGCGTGGTGATCCAGCTGGCCGCTGGCGTTCTTCGGCGCCGCCCAGCGGCTCCAGCGGTAGGGCTCCTCCAGGATGGGGCTGTAGCTGCGGCCCTCCAGGGCGGCCACGGCGGCCCGGTCGTCTTCGAGCCCGTCGAGGTACTTGAGGAACAGCAGCCAGGAGGTCTGCTCGGTGTAATCGAGCTCGGTGCCGCAGCCGGCCTCCTTTCGCAGGCAATCGTCGATGGCGCGGAACGCCTGCTCGAAGGAGCTGGGGGTGGTGCTGCTGGAGGTGGCGGCTCGGGTGCCGTTGGCGGCGCGGGTGCGGGGGGCAGGGCTTGGGGCCTGGCCGTTGCCGGAGGCTTTCAGCTCCGACCCATCCGCTAGGGCCACCGAACCACCGCGACCACGGCCGGACACGATCAGTCGGCGGCTGAGCAGGTCCGCCTTGACCGCTTCGTAACTGGCTTCGTCCCACTCCAGGGTTTCCCGCAGGCGGCCGTTGCCCGCTGATCCACCCAGGGCAGTAAGCGCACCGAGCAACTCGTCGGCAAGGTCTTCGTTGCTGCCGGCGTCGCTCAGTGGGTTCTCAGCGGCGTAGATCAACGGGGCGGGCAGTTCGTTGCCCTCAGGATGCCAGCAGACATCCCATCGGAGCAAGGCCGGTCAGTGCTCGCCTCTTCCCATGGAAGGGCAGGGTGATTCATGCAGGGTTGAGCCTCTCGAAGAGAGAGGTAGTAACAGTGCAGTGGGATTTGATATGTGCCTAACTCTGCCCTTGAGTGGCAGGCAGAGATTGGATCGTCGAAGCTGAGCGCTGATGGTGGCCTGAGCACTCGAGGGGCTTGTTCGAAGTGTCGCTTTCTCACAGGAAACGTCCGCAGTCTTCAGCTGCACAAGCAACGCTCAGGCGACCTCAGCCACATCTTCAACACTTGCCCCCTCCTTCACAGATGCGTTCAATTGGAGACCTAAGGCTGAGATCACCTTCAAGATCGTGTCAAAACTTGGGCTCCGATCACCTGAGAGTGCTTTATACAGACTTTCTCGCGACAGACCTGACTCGCGTGCGACCTGGGTCATCCCCTTGGCACGAGCAATATCGCCCAATGCCTTTGCAATGAAGGCAGCATCACCGTCTGATTCCTGCATACAGGCCTCCAGATAGGCAGCCATCTCTTCAGGAGTCTCCAGGAACTCGGCAACGTCATAAGGTGCCGTCTTCGTCTCCATCATTCATCCTCCTTGTAGTTACGAGCAAGATCCTGTGCAGATTTAATATCTTTCGCCTGGGTGCTTTTGTCACCACCGGCGAGAAGAATGACCAGCATCGAACCCCGCTGTTGAAAATAGACCCTGTAACCAGGGCCGTAGTGGATCCGCAGCTCAGAGACTCCTGCCCCAACGGGCCGAACATCGCCTGGATTGCCGCAGATGACGCGTTCAATCCTGGCCTGAATGAACGCCTTAGTCCTGAGGTCCCGAAGGCCTCTGAGCCAACGCGCAAACTCCTCCGTACGGCGAACTGAAACCACACTGATAGTGTAGCCCCGTGGCTACGAGCAGGCAAGGGCCCTGCATGGCACTCTAAAAGCGGCGGCACTATACTTGGACTGTATTCGAAGATTCCGAGAACCAAGCCCAGTTCCCTTTGGGCTTTCCGCAAAACACGCCAAGAGGCGCTTGGGCCCCTTGACTGAACCCAGTGGCAGCATAGGGTTTCAAATAATGGAGCCAAAACAGTATCCGTGTTTCGCGGGTCCGCGAATCACATGTTCGTGCAGCTACAAAAGATCGGCAGGGCTGCGCACCCTGAGCGGGCCACGGTTCGCCCGGAGTAGGGGCGGCCGTTGATATAGCCCTCAGACCTCCCAGATCCGACGCGGATCGGTCACCAGGCCCGGAAACTCCGGGCCCGCCTCCAGCCGTGCCGGATCGGTGAACACCAGGGGAGAGTTGGCTGTTTCGGTTGCCCCTGCCTTCCACACCTCCACCGTGCGGCTTTGCGGCAGCAACAGCCAACCCAAACTGGCTCCATTGGCCATGTAGACGGCCAGCTCCACCACCAGATCGGGGCAGAGGGGCGGGAATCCATCCCGTTCGGCCTTGCTCAACGCCTGCCAGCGCTATAGCCGCACGACGCTGGCGTCGGGGCTGCGTACGGAGCCATCGGCAAGCAGGAAGCCGGCGCAGCTGTCGAAGAGCTTCAGGGGTTGGCGGCTCTGCTCGATCGCAAGCCACAGCAGGGCCCCGAGAGTTTGGTTGCATGCAACTGTGCTGCCGCCGGGTTGGCCGCACCCCAGCGGCGGCATGGCTGGCACTGGCAGTCCACCCTTGCCGCCGTGGGCGCCTTGAGGCCATGGGCGCTACCGCTCAACTGGCCACCCCGTCGCCCTCGCCAGCTGCTGCCACACCCCCGCTAGCTGCGGTGACCATGGCCCCTGATTGGGAAACTGCCCTGGCCCGGGTCAGGGAGATTCAGGCCCGTTTTCCTGGGGCAGCCAACTCTGCCCACCAACCCCGTGACCCGCAGGAGTTGCAGGAGAAACTTAATCTGTTTGCCCGCCTGCGCAGTCAATTCAAGGGTCCACCGCTTACCAGCGCAGAGATAATTGCGGCATTCGATAGAGATAGCCATTCGCCTGTGCCGCCTGGTTTAGCAGCAGCCGGAAAGGTCAGCCATTGACTTTAGTTGCTGACACCAATGTTCTTATCGAGCTGTTCCTGCCTACGACAAACGCTGATTCGGTTCAGCACTGGCGGGCCGTCGACAAGGATTGGCGACTGCCTTCTCTGTGGATCTGCGAATTCCGTCATATTCCTTCCATGTTGATAGCGCCGAGGCCCTTCAACTGGCCGATAGCCATGGCTGTTCCAGTTACGTCGCTGAATTCGTGGTTCTGGCCCAACAACTTGCCTGCCCGCTACTGACCTTCGATCGCAAGCTGCTGCAGCTGTTACCGCAGGTGGCCGTGAAACCGGGTTCATATGTCCGGCGCCGCACCACTTGCAGCAGCTCCGGCCAGGGGCGCCCTTCCTACGCAGGGCCAACCCAGCAGCGTTTGGGCCGGGTCCCAGGGCAACCACGCCAAGGGAAAGTTCCAGATGTCCTGATCCGTTGCTCCCTAAGTCCAACCTCGCGGACGTGGCTGCTGCCTGGAAACTGGTCGCCGAGAAGAGCTGAATGCTGACAAATCAGGCGATCGTCAGCTCGCTGAGCCTTTTCTCGCGCTCTGCCGCATAGCGTAGAACGGCCCGAATGTGTTCAGCTTTTAGATCGGGAAAGTCGAGCAGGATTTCTTCCTGGCTCATGCCGCTGGCCAAATAGCCCAGCACATCTGATACCGTGATTCGGGTGCCTGTCACGCAAGCCTTGCCGCTGCGAACACCTGGAGTGACAGTGATCAGCTCGCCCAGTTCGGCTGCCATGACCAGGAATGAGGCTGCATTTAGTCTTTTTAGAAAGACACCACTTTGTCGAGCTTGGGCAGTGAGCCAGGCTGGGGAAGTGATGCCTTGGCTGGCTTAATTGTCCAGATCAGGCGTTAGGCGCAGGAGAGACATCCAGGATTTGGGTGACATGGGGTTTACCTTGGCCAGGAAGTGGTTGGAAGATGTAGATCTTGACTGCCCGCTGCGGGGCGTTGGGAGCAACCACCACGGCTTTGCTGAGAAACACATAGTTGGTCCCTGCAACAACCTGGGTGGCAACAGCTATTGGCGTGTAGTTCACGCCTACTACGTGTACTGCGGCCTTAAGGATGGCAGCAGCCTCGGGGGAGATGGTGAAATTCCAGCTGCTGTAGCCGCCAACTTGCACCGAAGCGGGTGCGACAGAAGAAGTAGTCATGATTTAAGTTGCGAGTTGGTTTGTGCTGGTATGAATGAAGAGCAAGCCCTCGTTCAACCCAAGCCAAATTTAAATACATTCCCTTTGACCAGTTGACTGTGGCCTTACAAATAACTGTTATTTAGCTGACAGTCTGATGTCAGTCGGCATGATGCTCGTAGGCTTTCCGCAATGGGGGCAGGGAATGGGAGTTTTTTCTCGTTATTAAATCCTTAGCCGAGGCTCCCTAAGACAATGGGGTTTTGTTCGAGAGTGCAGTGTCAACCCCGCTTTGCTGTTGGCATGTCTCGGCAGGCATTTTTTAGTTCATTCAGCGTTCCATTCCGCTGAAGAGTATCGGCCAGCCAACTGCAACCACTGCGTAGTAGACCGTTCAGATTGCTGATCCTTAAGTGGATCAGCCTGCCGTCGTCACCGGCTGCCGCAAGATTGGCCCCGCCAGAATCGAAGTCGAGGCTATAGAGGGTATGTCCAAGGACCTGTTCCGCCACGAAGACAGGGCGCCCGCTGTAATCCCAAAGTTTGAGTGAGCCATCGGAGCCAGCACTGGCGATGAGTTCCTGCCCCGGAGCAAAGGCCAGTGCCGTGATCCGCGTTTGGTATGTAGGGAACGAACGTCGCACCCCGCCCCTCTCATTGAGAAGGAACAGGCGTCCTTCGTGTCCAGCTGCCGCCAGTCGCTTGCCGTCGGGGCTGAAGGCAAGGGCGGCCAAGGGCTGCTTCGAGAGATCCGCGCCACCCACCGCATCGCCAGCCTCTGACCAGATCCGCACACGGCCATCCTGACCAGTGGAGGCGAATCGCTCGCCGCTGGGATGGACGGCAAGCGCATGGGTTCCCCCTTGATGGGCCTTAAGCCTCTTCCGGCCTTCGCCTCGAACCGGCCAGATCCACAGGGTTCCATCCCCCGATCCAGCCAGGATCTTGCCATCAGGTTTCGGGGTGACCCGTACCGCCGTCACCGACGCCGTATCCGCCTGTTTCAGTTGCCCTTCCTCTCCTCCCCAGGTCCAAACACGCACCCGACCGGTGCTGCCGGCCACCACCAACTCATCGCCGCCGGGCAGGATGTCCAGGCTCGATAGATGGCCGCCCTTCCGAGTGCTCCAGGCCTGTAGAAGCCTGCCCTGGGTGGAGCGGATCTGCACTGAGCCATCACCCATGGCCAGGGCCAGCTCTGGCTTGCTGGGGTGGAACCGGAGACTGTTCACGGCGGTCTGGCCCACCAGCAGGCTCTCCACTGCCCTTGGCGGTTGCCGCCACTGGCGCCAGCCGCCGACGGCATCGCCGCTGACGAACCTTTGCCCCCCAGGCTCTGCCGCCAACGACGTCACGTTGCCTTGGTGGCCCCTCAGGGTGACCAACAACTTTCCTTGGGCATTCCACACATGGATCCGGCCAACGGCATCGCCGGCAAGAACACGACCATCGGCCATCACCGCCAGGCTCCTGATCGGAATCTTCGCGGTGCTGAGCTGCTGAGAGGTGGCATCGCTCGCCGATGCGTTCAGTGTCCAGAGCAGGACGCCGCCGGTGCTGTCGGTCGTGATCAACCTTCCGGCAGAGTCGAAGGCAACCCGCAGGCTTGTTGTCTCCCCCCCGCTACCAGGCGGTATCAATGTGGTGATCGCTTGGCCCGTAGAGCTCCAGATCCTCACCGCACCACCTCTCTCCCCCACCGTGGCCACCCGGCCCTGGCGGCGGTCGACAGCGATCCCCATCACACCGTCGGCTTGTGGGGCCGCCCGCCATCGGGCCAACTGCCGTCCATCCGCAGACCACACCGCCACAAAACCATCCCCACCAGCTGTGGCAAGGCTGCCGGGTTGGGGACCGGGGGCCATCGCATTGATCCCTACTCCTGGATGGGCCGCCCACTGCCGCCGAACCCCATTCCCCAGTGGGAGCAAGAGAATGTCCCCATCGGCCGTCGCAACCAACAGGCTGCGGCCTCCTTCCCCGAACAACACCGCCTGCGGTGAAGGGATGGGGACAGTGAGCCTCAGCCGGCCATCGGCCTCCCAAAGAGCAAGACGGTCATCATGACCAACGCTCGCGATCCGGCCATCTGCGGCCATGGCAATGGCATCGAGCCCGTTGCGGTGGGCAGTCACCCGTTGCTGTTCCCAGCTACCGGCCAGGATGGTCGACAGCGCAGTGAGTGGCGCGATCGAGGGATAGTCGGCGATCTGGCGGATGTCATTGACTGCCCCCCTCAGGCGAAAGGCGTCGCTCATCGCCCCCGTCAGGGCGGTGAGCTGGTCGTCCTGGTAGTTGTTCATCCGCGTGACGCTTGCCTGCTCCAGGGCAGTTGCCAGCTGTGCGCGACTTAGTGCCCGCAGGGCAAAGGCCGTCACCAGCCCAATCAGGGCAGCCAACGAGGTCAGCGCAAGGAAGATCCTCCTGCCCTGACGCACCAACTTTCCCCGTTCTCTCTCGCCCTCCACCACGGCCTCCTGCAGGATTCCGGCCCGCTCCTCGGTGGTGCGGAGCCGTGCCTCGTCCTCAGCCTGCTTGTGCTGGAGCGCCAGCTCCGCCGCCTTGCGGGCC
>JBIIRU010000101.1:0-8271 GCA_044341355.1 Cyanobium sp.
CGTGGAGCTGTTGGTGGTCAACCGCGCCGATTGCGGCGCCAGGGGACGGGCCGAGCGACTCGCTGTCCCCATTGAACTTCTTGATCACCAGCTCCATCCCACCAGGGAGAATCTCGATCGCGCCCTGATCACAGCCTTCCAAGCCAAGGCGGTTGACTTGGTGGTGATGGCCGGCTGGATGCGCATTGTCACCCCAGTCTTGATCGAGGCATTCCCGCAACGGCTGCTGAACATCCATCCTTCCCTGCTTCCCAGCTTTCGGGGCCTTGACGCGGTGGGCCAGGCCCTCGCCGCCGGCGTGTGCCTGAGTGGTTGCACTGCCCACCTGGTGGCCTCCGAGGTGGACTCCGGTCCGATTTTGGTTCAAGCTGCGGTGCCGGTACTGGCGGGGGACAACAGGACCAGCCTGGCCGCCCGGATCCAGGTCCAGGAACACCGCATCCTGCCCCTGGCCGTGGCCCTGGCCGCCACCAGGCTGGAGTCTTCAGGGATAGAAGGGCAACAGCGGTAATCCCGTGCAGGCCGGCAGCCCCGCCATCAAGTTGAGACATTGGACGCCTTGTCCTGCCTGGCCCTTGATCAAGTTGTCGATGGCGCTCATCACGATCAGTTGGCCCGTGCGCCGATCCACCTGGACCGACAGCAGGGCGCGGTTGGTATTGCGCACCCATTTGGTGGAGGGGTAAGTGCCCACCGACAGCACATCCACACTGGGACTGTGCCGGTAGGCGGCCTGCAGGAGTGTGGTGCAGTCGTCCGCCGTCAGTCCCGGATCCCCAAGTCGGGCATAGACGGTGGCGAGCAAGCCCCGCACCATCGGCATCAAGTGGGGGCTGAACTGGAGGGCCACAGGGTGACCGACCACCTGAGAAGCAATTTGCTCGATCTCGCTGGTGTGGCGGTGGCCGACAACGCCGTAGGGCGCAACCGCTTCGGCCGCCTCCGCCAGCAACAGGTTCTCTTTGGCGGCGCGGCCGCCCCCGGAGGTGCCGGTTTTGGCGTCGATGATGATGCCGGCCGGTTCAATCAGTCCCTGCTTCAAGAAGGGCAGCAGGGCCAGCAGACTGGCGGTGGGGAAGCAGCCGGGTGCGGCGACAAGCCGGGCAGCGCGGATGTGCTCCTCCTCCCACTCCACCAGTCCATAGACAGCTTCCTGGCAGAGATCGTTGTCCTGACGAGGGGTTTCCCGGGCTTCGCTCGCATAGACCTCCTGCCATTGCGCCAGGGAGCGGTAGCGGTAGTCAGCGGACAGATCGACAACCTTCACCCCCCGCTGCAGGAGCTCCGGCACGAGCCGGGCGGCGAGACCATTGGGGAGGCTGAGCACGGCCAGGTCGGCAACGGCCGCAATCGCTTCCGGTTCCGGGGTCCGCACCACCGGATCCCCATGCAGGGGCAGAAACGGGGTGATTTCACTCCAGCGGCGCCCACTACTGCGTTCTCCGCCAAGAAAGGTGACCGAGAAATGGGGGTGATCCGCAAGGAGGCGCAACGTCTGCAGACCGCCGTAGCCGCTCGCGCCGATCACAGCGATGCGATTGTCTGCAGCCATGCAAAGGACTTAAAAACGAGGATCGTAGTGGCCCCCGCCAAACCCCCAGGCCTGGGCATGGGGACTTGGCGGGGGCCAACCAGCGTTTAGTCTTTAGTGGTGATTTGCCCAGATCCCCTGGCCTTCACCCCAGTTGACCTCTACTCCAGCTGAACGGACGGAAGAATCCGCCCCCGGCCAACAATTCCAAGATTTGACTGTTGCAACCATTCGTTTCGATGCCATCGCCGATGCTTTGGCGGCCATCCGCAATGGCGAATCGGTCGTGGTGGTGGACGATGAAAATCGCGAAAACGAAGGCGACCTGATCTGTGCGGCCCAGTTCGCAACGCCTCAGCAGATCAATTTCATGGCCACTGAAGCTCGGGGCCTGATCTGCCTGGCCATGGAGGGTCAGCGCCTGGATGCCCTCAATCTGCCACTGATGGTGGATCGCAACACCGATAGCAACCAGACCGCCTTCACAGTCAGCGTTGATGCTGGCCCCGAAAACGGAGTAAGTACGGGCATTTCGGCTGAGGATCGGGCCCGAACAATCCAGGTGGCCATCCATCCCGGCAGTCGTCCCACGGACCTGCGCCGCCCAGGCCACATCTTTCCCCTGCGGGCCCGCGAAGGGGGGGTCTTGAAGCGAGCTGGCCACACCGAAGCTGCCGTCGATCTAGCCCGGCTGGCGGGCCTCTATCCGGCGGGTGTGATCTGCGAGATCCAGAACCATGACGGCTCCATGGCCCGCCTGCCCCAGCTGGTGGCCTACGCCAGGCGCCATGGGCTGCGGTTGATCTCCATTGCCGACCTGATTGGCTATCGCCTTGATACCGAGCGCTTCGTGCGCCGCCAGGCCGAAGCCAGACTGCCTAGCGCCTTCGGCAATTTCCGGGCGATCGGCTATCGCAATGAACTGGATGGCAGCGAGCATGTGGCCATCGTCAAGGGCCATCCCGAGCAGGCTGCAGGGGCCGTTCTGGTGCGCGTCCATTCCGAATGTCTCACCGGCGATGCTTTTGGCTCCCTGCGTTGCGATTGTCGTCCCCAGCTAGAGGCGGCTTTGCAATTGATTGAGCAGGCCGGAGAAGGGGTGGTGGTCTATCTGCGCCAAGAGGGTCGGGGGATTGGCCTGGTGAACAAACTCAAGGCCTACAGCCTCCAGGATGGCGGTCTGGACACTGTTGAAGCCAATGAACATCTCGGCTTTGCCGCCGATTTGCGTAATTACGGCGTAGGGGCCCAAATCCTTAGTGATTTGGGCATCCAACGTCTGCGTCTGATCACCAATAATCCTCGCAAGATTGCTGGTTTGGGCGGTTACGGACTTGAAGTTGTAGATCGGGTGCCCTTGGTAATGGATCCCGGCGACCACAACGCCGCCTATCTGCAGGCCAAGCGGTTGAAACTAGGCCATTTGCTGGGGGAGCCCACTGGTGTCACCTTCCCGGTTGCCCCTTCCCAGCAGGACGCACCCCAAGGCCTTACCGCCGTGCTGGCCTGGGATGGTGCGGCGAGCCCCACGGCCCTGGTGGAGCGGCTTGAAGTTCTCCGCCAGTGGGCCCACAAACGCCAGCTGCTAATCCATCAGGAAGAGCATTCGCGTCTATTGGCGCTGCTGGAGCAGCCGCGTATCGCCATGCTGCTCGAGGCCCGCGAAAATCACCAGCTCACGGCCGCTGACCTGGCCGGCTCCCTGAAAGTCATGGCCCAATGGTCGGATACGACCTCCGTGGCACTACTTCTGGCCCCTGATTCCCAACGCAGGGGTCATCCCAGTGGGAATCTTGAACCGGAGCGACGCGGGCTGGGCGATCTGGGACCCACCCCCGATGCGGCGGTCTGCCCCTGGCTGAACCTCAAGGCTGGATCGTTCATCCGCTGGTCCTAGGAGTTTGCTTGGCAAAAATGGATGAAATCCACGGTGCCAAGCTGCTCCATGGTGCCAAGCTGCTCCATGGTGCCAAGCGGCTTAAAAAAGAGCTTTGGGCCTATTGGCCATAGGGGGGCACTTTCCTATGGCCTTAAATCGAAATTTAGGCTTCTATTGTAACGCTCTTGATTCGGCTGCCGTTCCGTAGTTTAAGCACCGTATCCAGGTCACCTGTTTGCCCGAAGACCGTGTGCTGACCATCAAGGTGGGGCTGAGCTGCATGGCACAGGAAAAACTGACTGCCGCCGGTGTTTCTGCCGGCGTGGGCCATCGAAAGGCTGCCGGCTTGATGTTTGTGGGTATTGATTTCACAGGGGATCGTGTACCCAGGACCGCCGGTGCCGGCCTGGCCCCTTGATCCTTCCCGGCTATTGGGACAGCCGCCTTGGGCCATGAAGCCATCGATTACGCGATGGAAGCTGAGCCCGTCATAGAAACCCTCGTTGGCGAGCTTGACGAAGTTGGCCACGGTGCCAGGGGCATCGCCATCGAAAAGCTCCAGCTTGATCGGGCCAGCTTCGGTTTCCATCAGGGCGGTGGTCATGGTGCTGGGATGGGGGGAATCAATCCTGCCAGCCCATGGGCGGATCCCTGGCTTGGAGAGGTGCAGAAAGGTTCCCTTAAGCAAATGCCAGAGCTGTCCGCGGGCTGCTCGCGGCTGCCGCCAATTCGGTTTGTCCGGCTCGGTTACCCCCAGCCCCAGCAGGTCTGGAGCCTCGCCCTGCAATGGCGGTATGGAACGGTGGCTGTGGATTGTGATTCCGGCGCAACGGCGCTTGAGCAAGGCTGATTTCGCCGACTCGAAGGTTCCCCTTCCCATCCCAAGGCACCTTGCAGTAGATAAGCAGCATTTACCATCCCCACTTCATGGCCAGCAGTGCCAGCGCTGAACTCCCTACCGCCCGCCTCGGTGTCCTCGGAGGCAGTGGCCTCTATGCCATGGATGGCCTCGAAGACGTGCGGGAGCTGGACCTGGAAACCCCTTATGGCAGGCCCTCCGATAGCCTGCGCATCGGTCGCATCGGCGATTTGGAAGTGGTGTTTCTGGCCCGCCACGGCCGCCACCACACTTTCACCCCCACCGAGGTGCCCTACAGGGCCAACATCTGGGCCCTGCGCTCCCTTGATGTGCGCTGGATTCTGTCGGTTTCGGCCGTGGGCTCCCTGCAGGAGCAGTACCGCCCCCTCGACATGGTGGTGCCGGATCAATTCATCGACCGCACCCACCAACGCCCCCTCAGCTTCTTTGGCGAAGGGGTCGTTGCCCACGTGACCGTGGCCGATCCTTATTGCGGTGCCCTGAGTCGCATTCTCGAAGATGTGGGCGACAGCCTCATGCCCGAGGGGCGGCGCCTGCATCGGGGGGGCACCTATCTCTGCATGGAAGGCCCGGCTTTCTCCACCCGGGCCGAGTCTGAGTTGTATCGCTCCTGGGGCTGCTCGGTGATCGGCATGACAAACCACACGGAGGCCCGCCTGGCCAGGGAGGCCGAAATCGCCTATGCCACCCTTGCCATGGTGACCGATTACGACTGCTGGCACACCGAACATGCCTCGGTGACGGTGGAAATGGTTATCGACAATCTGCGGGCCAACGCCGCCCTGGCCCAGGGGATCGTGCGGGCCGCAGCCCAACGGGTAGGTGTGCAGCGGCCGGCCAGCAAGGCCCACCAAGCACTGCGCCATGCCTTGATGACGCCGGTGGATAGCGTTCCGGCCGCCACCCGACGCAAGGTGGATCTGCTGACAACTCCTTATTGGGGTGCCTTCAGTGATTGAAACCAGATTAAAAACAGTCTTTGGCAGTAGTAAAATATTTTTATCATTTTTTTGAAATGGTAATATCAGCTATGTTATTAGGGTATATCCAAAGTTTATTTGCATCTGTCAGATCAATTTTGTTTCCATGACTCGTTCGCCAATGCTGCCCGCAGGGAAGCACCGTGGCCCGCCAGCAGTTCGCTGGCCTCCTGGACCCCAAGGCCGGTGAAGGTCATCAACAGGGCAAGTTTCACCGAGCCATCGGCGGCCGCCAGCTTGTCGGCGGCCACCTGGCGGGACACGCCGCCGAGGTCCATCAGGATGCGCAGGGCCCGATCCTCCAATTTGGCGTTGGTCACGGCCACATCCACCATGCGGTTTCCATGGACCTTGCCAAGGCGCACCATCACACCCGTCGAGAGAATGTTGAGCGCCATCTTGGTGGCCGTGCCTGCCTTGAGTCGGGTTGATCCGGTCAGCAGTTCGGGGCCCGTCAGCAGGCGGATATCAATGTCACAGGGCATGGGCACCTGGTCGGTAGCCACACAGGCCAGGGCGATGGCCAGGGCCCCCAGTTGGCGCGCATGGGTCAGTCCGCCCAGCACATAGGGGGTGGTGCCGCCGGCGGCGATGCCCACGAGGGCGTCGGCAGCCGTAAATCCTCGCTCCTCCAGGTCGGCAGCCCCCGCTTCAAAGCGATCTTCTAACCCCTCGGAGCTGCGCAGCAGGGCTGGGGCACCGCCTGCCAGCACCCCTTGCACCAGTTCGGGTGGGGTGCAGAAGGTGGGCGGACATTCGGCCGCATCCAGCACGCCGAGCCGGCCGGAGGTGCCGGCGCCCAGATAAAAAAGGCGACCCCCCTGGCGCAGACGATCGCTGATTGCGTCCACGGCCGCTGTCAGTTGGGGGGCGGCGGCCGCCACCGCCCGTTGGGGTTCAAGATCGTTTTGGCAGAACAGCGCCACCATCTCGGCGGTGCTGAGCTGATCAAGGCTTTCACTGAGCGGGTTGGCCTGTTCGGTGAGCAGGTGGCCCCTGTCCGAATCGGGACGGGT
Source organism: Cyanobium sp. (assembly GCA_044341355.1). GTDB lineage: Bacteria > Cyanobacteriota > Cyanobacteriia > PCC-6307 > Cyanobiaceae > Cyanobium. Next base: position 6,287 of record JBIIRU010000101.1, read on the forward strand.
CACAGCAGGCCCTCCAGGCGACGACGAAAGGCTTCGAGTTCGGGATCTACCGAGGGCCCAGCCTCTGGCGGGGGCTCTGTGGCGGCGTTTTGTTCTTTCCAGTGCTCCACATCCATATTGGTAACAGGTGGTGCGATCAGCAGCCGGTCCTCCTCGCTGCTGGGCAGGAAGCCGGCTGGAACGAGTTTGGCTTCATAGCCGGCCTGTTGGCAAAACAGTTCGACTTCGCCACGCTCGAGGGTTTCAACGCAGGGCACCGGAAAATCCTGGGCCTCCAGTAAGCCGGCGTAGCGCTCGGCATCATCAGCGGCCTCAAAAAGCAGTACTACCGTCTGGCCGTTGACTTCGATCGAGTGAATGCCCTCCTGATCGCTGCCTGGGTCAAAGAGAAGCACATGCACAGGCATCGCCGATGGATCTATCAAAGGCACGGCGGGATGGTTAAAGCAGCGGCTTTAGTTTCTCATTAGAGCCCATCGCAACTAAGGATCCGTCGCAGCGGCTTCGGTCTGTAGCTCCAGCAGGCGGCGGTAAAGGGCCTGTTCAGCCTCGCCGAGGCTGGCGGGGACGACAATGCGCAGTTCGACGATCTGATCACCGACTTCGTTGCCCTGGCTCAGGCCCCGGGAGCGCAGCCGCAGCAGACGGCCGCTGCTGGAGCCTGCCGGAACCTTGAGGCGCACGGGCCCATCCAGGGTGGGTACTACTGCGTGGCAGCCCAGGGCGGCTTCGGGAGCCGAGAGTTCGAGGGTGAAGTGGAGGCGCAGGCCCTCGACCCTGAGCCCATCGGGGGTGCGTACGCGCAGTTGCAAAAAGTGATCCCTGCCGCCAGGGGCCACGCCTTCCAGGCGCAGGCGCCAGCCATCCCCCGCCCGGGGGGGCGTCCACACTTCCACCACCGTGCCATCGGGCAGGTCGATTTCGACCCGCTCGCCTGTGAGGGCCTGCTCGGGGGAAAGGGCGATGATGCTTTCCTGGTCAGTATCGGCCCGTACCGGCGGCGGGGGGGCCGGGGAGGGAGTTACCGCGGCGGCGCCAAAGGGCCCCCAGCGGGGTACCCAACTGCGGGGAGGTTCCTCCAGCCGGTCAGCGACGGGGGGCGCATCGGGGGCGTGGGGGAGGTCCTCCCAAGCCGATGCGATTGGCCGGGTACCGAAGAGGGTGTCGAGGTAATCCTGAAATTCAGGAAAACCGGTTGCAAAAGGGGCGTCCTGATCGGCGGGCCCGGCGATGGTGCCTTCGCCGGCTTCCCAATTCCGGCGCCGCAGGGGGTCCGAGAGCACTGCATAGGCTTCATTGACTAGCTTGAAGCGTTCTTCGGCAACGGGATCGTTGCCGTTGAGATCGGGATGCCAGCGGCGGGCCTGCTCACGAAACGCTTGTTTGAGCAGGGCTCCATCGGCGCCAGGGGCGAGATCGAGCACCTGCCAGTAATCAACGGTGACGGCCATCAGCAAAGCGCAGTGACGTCAAGACACTCAAGGGCCATCGTTCCAAGGATCCTGGGGGCCCGGGGGACGGCGGCGAATTTCTGGGCGCGTTTCTTGGTTACTTCTATTCCATTCGCTGCGGGCAAGGTCACGGCGGGATGCGAAGGGTTCGCTGAGGTCCAGATCCCCTTGATCTCGATCCCGTGGATCTCGATCCCCTTGAACTCGATCTCTTGGGTCTCGATCCAGTGGGTCGCGGCTGCGACGATCGAGATCGGGGGGGGGACGATCGTCGGCATCGCGGCGCCAGTCCCGTCGTTCGGGGGAATCGAGGGGGTCCCGATCCCAGCGTGCCGGCTGGCGCCAGTCGCGGTCGGTGGCGGCGTTGTCCCAGGAATTGGGGCCAGGGGAGCGGAAACGATCTGTTCCGTAGGAGGGGGTGCGGGCTGGCGTATTCCACGGATCGGAACGCCCGTCCCGGTCCCAATCGTCCCAATCGTCATCGGCAAACAGTTCATCCTTGAGGGAGCCAAGGGTGTTTTTAAGGCCCTGGAG
>JBIIRU010000102.1:0-8200 GCA_044341355.1 Cyanobium sp.
TGGCGACTGGACGCCATTGATAGAAGACAGCAAGGACTGCCAGTTTTGGTCTCGGACGGTGAGGGCCGAACCATCCGTATCGGAGAAGCTGCCGGTGATCAGGTCCCAGGGGCGGGGCTGAACGTTGTCGTATTTCTCTTTCCAGGCGCAAATCACGGCATCGGCCATGGAGAGGCTGAGGCTGGCGATCAGCTTGGCGTTGGTGACCAAGGAGGTCTCCTGGTCGAGCGCCACATCCATGGCGATCTCAAGAAGCTGGCCGTAGGGCCGGAAGGTGTCGGTCCTGTCGTAGGCCCAGAAGAGAGCGATTTCCGTCTGATCGGGGCTGCGCTCCAACGTCGTTATGGAGGTGTTTGCCAAGCCGCCGTAGAGACGCACTTCGTTCAACTGCTGGGCATAGAGGTCGAGGTCGACATCGGGCCGGCACTGCAGACCGTCGGAGCTGAAGTCATCGGGACTGCTGATCACCCAGGGGGTCACCGATCCCCAGTTGGGCCCTACAGCCACATCCTCAGTGGGCCCCGTCTCGGCCGGCATCCAGACGTATCCCGGCAGGCCGCCGCTGGGGGGCGTGTAGGTGGTGGTGTTGGCTGAGCCGTCGTTGGCGCGCAGAGCAAGGATCTGGTCGGCTATGCCGGCACCGAAGGCCAGGCCCGCCTGAATGCTCTCCGCCGACCCCGCGAGGGACTGGAGGTTGAGGGCGTATTCAGCTTGGATCAAGCTGCTCTCCCCGGGAAGTTCGAGCGAGAGAATCCGCTGAGCCGCACCCACTACGGCCGCATCCAGGCTGGCGCTCGCCGGGGCGCTCTGGTCGATTCGGTAGAAATCCACCTGATCGCCAAAGGCGGCCACTGTGTCCAGCATCGCCGTGGAGAGCATGGCGATCAGGCGGGTGCCGGTGGTAGGGGGCACACCGGGCTTGCCATTGCTGCCCGCGGATTGGATCGCGTTCAGGGCAATGTTGGTCCAAACAAGGATCGGGTCAGAGCCCGGCGGCACAAGAGCTGGGGTGGGATTAAGGGTATCGATGCTGACCCAATCGAAGGCAGCGCTGCCGGCATTTCCGGCGATATCGGTGTATGAATTAGCTGCGATGGAAAGTGTACCCGTGGTGGCGATGCCGTCTTGAGCGGTGAAAATGGCAGAATAGAAGTTGCTATATCCAGTAAAGCCGCTGAGGGTGCCGTTGCTTATACTGATGTCTTCAGCGCTGAAACCTACGACGTTTTCACTAAAGGAGAACGAGACCAGGGCGTTTTTGGCATTGTCATTGATGGCGGGCGCTGCGAACAGAATGGCGACCGCAGGATTGAAGGTGTCTACCTGCATTGTGGGTGACACCGCTCCCGCACCCGCATTTTCGAAGACGTCGTGCCAAGAGCCAGTCGCTATGGCGATCGAAGCGGTGCCTTCCGTGTTTGCCGTGGGCGTGAAGGTGGCGTAATAGCTGGTAATGGAGCCGTTGAGATTAGAGAGGCTGCCCCCGGAGACGGTGACATCGCCGCTGCTAAAGGAGGTGCCGGGATTGCGGTTGAAGGCAAATGAGACCAGGGCAGTCTCTCCAGTTGTGATTAAAGTATCATTGCTATTAATAAATACGTTATTGGCGATGCCGGTGAGGTTGGTGGCGCTGTTGTTGCGAAAGAAAGCGGCCCTTTGATTGGTGCTTAAAGAGCGAATGTCGCCGTAACCGGCCTTGTCGAATCCATTCACGCTGCCGTAAGTAATCGCAACGGTGTCCGTGGCCAGGATCGGTGTGGCGAGGTTCAGGCGGATGGTGGTGCCGCCGCCGCGCAGCATGGCGGGGCCAGTGAGGCTGCGGCGGATGCCGTTGACGGAAACCTGAAAGCGGCTGAAACTGGGCAGAATGCTATTGAGGGTGTCGCTGTAGCGCAGAGCAAGAGCTGTGCCGTCAATAGCCAGCTCAACTAGGCTTGGTATTGCCATGGAAAGTGATAATTGGGGCACTTTTATTTGCGTCAAAAGCTAAGTTGGCTTGAGGCGCTTAGGCGAAGACCGTATAATTACTTGTATTCGCTTTAAGCTTTCTTTAAGTCAATGTAGGGTTTATGAAGTGGCCTTGGCGGGGCTGTCACGGCTGGCTCTGCGCATTCGCTTCGCCATCTTCCAAGCGATAGGTACGCCAGCCAGGGGCAGAGGAGCGGGTACTGGCACAGGCTCGATCCTGAGCTCGAAGCTGTCGGCGTTCTGTCCCGTTCCCCAGTTCCAGGTGAACACTCCGGGGTTGAGGCCTAGGCCAGATAGTGTGGTGCCATCGAATCGACTGGTGCCATTGAGGGGATTGCCACTCCCATAGAGGAGAGGCAGCACGAGAAGGGGTTGGTTGTTGACAGTGTCAATATAAATACCGAAAAGATCACCAGAGCCACTGCTGGGGTTTGTTGCAAAAATAAATGGATCGGTGTTGAAGGAAAGGGGACCGTTGATGCCGCCCCAGCGATTGACATCAAATTCGGGAGGAATACCGTCGCCGCCGAAGGCATCGGGACCAGCATAAATTTGGTTGTCCCACAAGACGTTCGTGTAGTCGAGTTCTGGGGTGGGTGAGCCAGGAGGATTCAAGAGGCTGGTGGTATTGGCCGAACCGCTGCCAACAAAAACTACATCATTGCCATCTTGTTTTACGGTGAGTACAATGGCGGAATGGGCTGCGATTGAGGGCCAAAAGATAACTCCGAGTCCGAGCAGAGCTAGACGACGGAGATAATGGCTGGGAATCATTCTCTCCGAAGCAACTGGTGAGCGGAAGTATGCAGCAAAAGCGAAGGCTTTTAGCGGCCGATAAGATTTCTTTATAAATGATGGGATTTTCTTAAGAAAGTTTTTGGTTTTGTTATGGATCCAGGCGGTTGGGCGGCCCCCTCCTGCTCCTGAGCGCTGCCCTGGCCGGTTCCGCTTAGGAATGGGCCATGGATGCTTTCGCCCACCTCCCCGTTCTCGCCGATCAGGTGCGGCAGGCCTTCGCCGCCCTCCCAGCCGGGGCCGGCGAAGCGCCGCCCCGGCTGATTGATGCGACCCTCGGCGGCGGCGGTCACAGCGCCCTGCTGCTGCAGGACCATCCCCGGCTGGAGGTGATCGGCCTCGACCAGGACGCCACCGCCCGCGCCGCCGCCGCCGCACGGCTCGCCCCCTGGGCGGATCGGCTGCAGATCGTGGCCACCAACTTCGCCGCCTACAGCCCCGCTACCCCGGTGCAGGCGGTGCTGGCGGATTTGGGCGTAAGTAGCCCCCAGCTGGACCGGCCGGAGCGGGGCTTCAGCTTCCGCGCCGAGGGTCCGATTGACATGCGCATGAACCCCGAGGCGGGCGAGAGCGCCGCCGAATTGCTGGATCGGCTGGAGGAAGGGGCGCTGGCGGATTTGCTGTTTCAGTTTGGTGATGAGCGCCTGTCGCGGCGGATCGCCCGGCGGCTGGTGGCCGAACGGGAGGCGAAGCCCTGGGCTGAGCGCAGCACCAGCGAATTGGCCTATGCCGTGGCCGGTTGCTATCCGCCCAAGGCCCGCCGCGGCCGCATCCACCCGGCCACCCGCAGCTTCCAGGCCCTGCGCATCGCCATAAACGATGAACTGGGGGCCCTGGAGCGCTTGCTGCAGCGGGCGCCGGATTGGCTGGCGCCTGGCGGGCTGCTGGCCATCATCAGTTTCCATTCCCTCGAAGATCGGCTGGTAAAGCAGGCGTTTCTCGCCGATGCAAGGCTCGAGCGGATTACCCGACGCCCTTTGGTGGCCGATCCGGCCGAGGAGCAGGCCAACCCCCGCTGCCGCTCGGCCAAGCTGAGGCTGGCCCGCCGCCTGCCATGACGCTGCCTCTCCCCGTTGCGCCCCGCACCGAGCTGCTCTGGTGGGGCGCCCTGTTGATTCAGGCCGCCGCCATCCCCGGCACCCTGCTGCCGGTGTTGCCGGGGTTGGCCCTGCTGCCCCTGGGGGCCCTGCTGTGGGTGTGGGCCGTGGGCTTCGCCACCGGTTGGCCGGTGCTGGCCCTGGCGACGCTGATGCTGGTGTTGGGCTGGGGGGCTGATGCCCTGGGCCTGGTGCTGGGGGCGGCCCGCTTGCAGGCAAGTCGCTGGGCCTACATCGGCTCGGGCCTGGGCTTGGTGGTGGGGTTGGTGGGCTTGCTGCCGGCCCTGCCGGTGGGGGGGCCGCTGCTGGGGGCTGTGCTGGGCCCGCTGCTGGGGGCGAGCCTGGGGGAATTGCTTGCTTCACCCACCAAAGTGGGCCCCCTGGGCCTGCTGCGGCTGCGCCGCTCAATGCTGGTGGGGCTGGCGGTGGTGGCCGGCATGTTGGTCAGCCGGGTGGCGCAACTGGGCCTGGCGCTGTTGGGGGTGCTTGGTTTTGTCCTGCTTACACGCGGTCCCTGGCATTGAGGACTTGTGCATTCAAAACTTGTGCACTGAGGGCTTGGCCGCCAAGGTCCCTGCCTGGGATGACCTTGCTGCTGAAACCGGTGTGGTCGGTCGGGCCGAACAGTTGCCGGTAGGCGGCGGTCTGGATGCAGACCACCACCGGCCAGGCGATGAACAGGCCGAAGCCGATGCCAAACAAGGCTCCCGCCACCAGCACTACGAAGCTCAGTACCGCCAGGCCCGCCACCTGATCCCAATGGCGATCGACCTGGCGCTGGCCGGCCTGGAGGGTGTCGAGGGCGTTGGGGTCGTGCAACAGTGCCAGTTGGGGCAGGAAGAACTGGCTCACCGAGAGATAAATGAGGATGGCTAGGGCCGCCAGCAGGGGCACCAGGGCCAGCCAGGGCTGGAGACCGCCCAGCACCACCGCCAGCAGCCCGGCCATGGCCAAGACCAGGCCCAGGCCCCAGCGCAGCAACAACGAAGGCAGGGCCAGCCGCAACAGTGCCCGGGCATCCCAGTGGCTGAAATCGGCGACCTGGGGGCGGCGACCTTCGAGGGCCAGCCAGGCCCCGCGGATCAGGCCGCTGGTGCCCCAGAGGTTGAGCAGCAAAGACAGGCCGCCAAGCAGCACGCTTTGGCACAGCACCACCAGGCCGTAGCGCAGCAGGTCGAGGGATTGGCGCAGCAGCCGCGGCCAATTCACACTGTTGAGGTCGAGGCGGCACTCCAGCACGCCGGCATCGATGCGGCAGGGACTCCAGGCCAAGGGGGTGGCGCCCGTCAGCCAGGCGGAGGGTTTCCAGGCGAAGGGCAGGCGGGGTTGCAGCAGCAGGTGCAGGGCGAGTTCCAGGCCCACCAGCAGCAGGCCGAACAGCAGGAAACTCCAGGGATTGCGGGCGAAGGCCCGCCAGCCATCCCGCAGGGCCTGGCCCAGGTCAAGCTTCCGGGGGGGCAGGGGGTACATCACCATCGGATCGTTGGACCGTAGGGCCAAAACCTAGGCGGGGTCTGGGGCCTTGGCTTGGGTTTGGCGCAGCTCTGTCACCGCCTCGGTGACGGCGGCGATGGCGGCATCAATGTTGGCGTCATCGCTGTTGCGGCCGAGCCCGAACCGAATTGAGGCGGCAGCTTGGCTGCGGCTGCGGCCCAAGGCCGCCAGCACATGGGAGGGGCTGCCCTGGCTGCAGGCGGAGCCGCTGCTGACCGCCAACCGCTGCCGCAGGATCCGGTGCAGCCGTTGGCCATCGACGCCAGCGATGCTGATGTTGAGATTGTGGGGCAGGGAATGCAGGGCGCTGCCATTGCGCTGGATGTCGCCGAGGGCCTCCAGCCCCTGCCAGAGCCGATCCCGCAGGGCGGCCAGCCTTAGCCCCCGTTCGGCCCGATCGGCCTGCGCCAGCGTTACGGCCACCCCCAGCCCCACTAATAAGGGCACGGGCGAGGTGCCGGCCCGCAGGCCCCCTTCCTGGCCGCCACCGTGCTGCTGGGGGGCCAGGGTCAGCTCGGGGCGCCGCAGCAGGGCGCCAACGCCCTTGGGGCCATAGAGCTTGTGGCCGCTCAGCGACAGCAGGTCGATGCCGATATCGGCCATGGCCAGGGGAATGTGGCCGACGGCCTGGGCGGCGTCGCAATGGAAGAGCACGCCGCGTTCGCGGCAGAGGGCGGCGATGGCGGCCAGGGGTTGCAGCACGCCGATTTCATTGTTGGCCGCCATCACCGACAGCAGCAGGGTGGAGGGGCCGAGGGCCGCCGCCAGGCGCTCCAGGTCGACGCGGCCATCGGCCTGCACGGGCAGGACCGTGAGGGGAAAGCCATGGCGTTGCAGCCAGGCCAGGGGATCGAGGACGGCGCGGTGCTCGGTGGCCAGGGTGACGAGGCCCCGGCGGGGGTTGCCGCCCTCCAGGGCGGCCTCGGCGACCCCCTTGAGGGCCAGGTTGTTGGCCTCGGTGGCGCCACTGGTGAACACCACGCTGGCGGCGGGCATGGCGAGGGCGTTGGCCACCTGCTCGCGGGCGATGGCGACGGCGGCGGCGGTCTCCAGGGCGGGCCGGTAGAGGCGGCTGGAGGGGTTGGCGAACTGCTCGCCCCACCAGGGGGCCATGGCCGCCAGCACGGCGGCATCGCAGGGGGTGGTGGCGTGGTGGTCGAGGTAGGCGAGCATGGAGCCATGCTCTCAACTTTTCTGCCCCTGCGGCGCCCCGGGGCCCGCTGCCAGAACGGGGCGCCCCAGCCCGCCCCCTGGCCGGGCCAGCGGCTGCGGACCTGCCTGCTGCTGGCCAGCCTTGAAGTGGCAGCCGGGGCGCTGGCCGGCGGCTGGGCGGCGGCCCCAGCCCAGGCGGCAGAACCCGGCAGCAGCCCGGATCGGCCGGCCGATCTGGTGATCCTGGAGGAGCGGGAAAGCCTGCAGGGGCACCTCAGCGTGGGGGTGTTCGGGCTGCAGAAGGATCCGAGCAACCCCGATCTATGGCGGGTGAACATCTGGCGCCAGTGGCCCGACCGGGTGGTGATCGCCACCGATGTGGTGCGCTGTGACCCCAAGGCGCCGCAGCGCATCACCGGCGACCGCCAGCGCGTGATTGTGCGGTTCTTGAATCCGGGGGGGGCGATCAGCCGGGCTAACCGGCTGGACCACATGGTGTGGTGGGCCAGCTGCTTTCCGCAGCAGGCGGGCCAGGACCCGGCGGCGCTGGCGGCCACGGCGCGGCAGCTTGGTTTTTCGGGCCAACTGCCAGAAAGCGAACAGGTAATCGCCACCCCCCCCCGATAGATTTCAGCAATGGCCAACATCCCCGCCGCCGGCCCCGCCGGCCTCCCCGATCCCAGCGCAGCGGCGATCCCCAGCCCGCCGGTGCGGTTGCTGCTGGTGGACGACGAACCGGGCATGCGCACGGCCGTCAAGGCCTACCTGGAAGACGAGGGCTTCCAGGTGACCACCGCCAACGACGGCGAGGAGGGCTGGACGGTGGCGCAGCAAATGCTGCCCGATGTGGTGATCACGGACGTGATGATGCCGCGCTGCGATGGCTTTGGCCTGCTCAAGCGCCTGCGGGGGGATGAGAGATTGGGTGGTACGCCGGTGGTGTTTCTCACCGCAAAGGGCATGACGGCCGACCGCATCGCCGGCTTCCAGGCCGGGGCGGATGACTACATCCCCAAGCCCTTCGATCCCGACGAACTGGTGGCGCGGGTGCGCAATGTCGTGCGGCGCCAAGAGCGTTTGCTCGCCGAAGCGGCCCGCTTTGCCGATGCCGACATCGGCAGCCTGGCCAAGCAGATCACCGAGATCCGCTCGATGCTTGGCCCCGGTTCCGCCCGCAAGGCCAGCCCCGATGTGTCCCTCGATTTCACCCCCCGCGAAGCCAGCGTGCTGCAACTGGTGGCGGAGGGAATGATGAACAAGGAAATCGCCCGTCGCCTCGAAACCTCGATCCGCAACGTCGAGAAGTACGTCAGCCGCCTGTTCATCAAGACGGGCACCTCCAGCCGCACCGAACTGGTGCGCTATGCCTTGGAGCATGGCTTGGTGGAGTGAAAACTTTGCTACCAGCCAGATGGAAGTGGGCTACCAGCGCAGCGGCTAGCCCCGTTTGAACATTCCCGGGTTTGGCGATCTTCAGGCCGCCCGCCGCCAGTTCAGCCCCTCACCGGCCTCGCCGTCGGCGCTCCAGCGCAGGCAGTCCCCCAGCCGCCGCCCGATTAGCAGCTCCTGCAGCGGCCGCCGCTCCCCCAGGACCCGCCGCGGCAGTACGGTGGCGGCAGCGATCGCCCACTCCGGCCGGCCGCTCCAGCCGGCCAGGCGCCGCGCCCCCTCCAGCAGGGGCAGGGTGACGCCGG
>JBIIRU010000103.1:0-8199 GCA_044341355.1 Cyanobium sp.
GATCACATCGTCGGCCAGGCCCGTTCCCAGCAGGACATCGGCCAGCTGATCCGCGGCGCTCTGATCCGGCGCCACCGCCAGCAGGTCCACATCCGAGCGGGCATCCCAAGTCGCCACGGGCCAGCAGGGGCTCGATGCGGCTACGCAAGCTTTCGATGCGTTGGTCGCGCAGCCGCTGGCGGATCTCCTGCACGCTCGCCATGGGCTCGCCTCGCTGCGATGGATCGAGATTAGGAGCAGCTTCGGCAGGGTGGACCAAAGGTGTCCTTGGCGCTTCCGCGACCGAGCCCGCCATGTCACTGCGTGCCAAGGCCTGCTTGATGGCAATCACCCACAGCGACAGAGAGAAAGAAATGGGTATCGAGCAGGAGGCGCATCAGGCCTGCTCAAACAGCTCGGCGATCAGCGGATTGGCGCCATCGATCGATTCCGGAACCGTGAACTCGCGCCTGTAGCCATTGCCACCAATCCCCAGCCCGGCCGGGGCGAGATTGAAGGGGCGGAAATGATTTCTAGGGTTCCGGTTCCTAATGCCTTGGCGATGGGGATGCTGGTCCAAGAGGAATCAACCGGCGCTGCAGCAGCGGCGTCCGGTGACACGGAGGGATAAAAGCCCGGGAGGCCGCACCACACCCCTGCATCTCCTCCCGATGGCCCCCCCCTCGGAGTTCGCCAACGAACTCCCCTCCGAACCGTTTTCGCGCCAGCCACCCACCAACCCTTCCCCCCAGGCTGGGTTGGGGGAGGAGGGCAAAAGGGCCCTGGAGAAGGAGGCCAGGTTGCCCCTCACCGGCTGGCAGCAGGAGGTAGACCAGGGCCTGCGCTACGGCCTGGAGGCGGCCGACAGCATCGTTGATCGGCGCATCTCCACCTTCTCGCGGGGAGAATTGCCTCACTACGCCGGCATTAACACCTTCATGAAGGCGTCCTACATCGAGGACGTCAACCGCGTCGGCGAATTCGATGTCGCCATTCTTGGGGTGCCCCACGACAGCGGCACCACCTACCGCCCGGGTACCCGCTTTGGGCCCCAGGGAATCAGGCGCATCTCAGCCCTCTACACGCCCTACAACTATGAGATGGGCGTCGATCTGCGCGAACAGATTCGCCTCTGTGATGTGGGCGATATCTTCACCATCCCCGCCAACAACGAGAAGAGCTTCGATCAAATTTCCAAGGGCGTCGCCCATGTTTTTGCCAGCGGCGCCTTCCCGATCATTCTCGGCGGCGACCATTCGATCGGCTTTCCCACCGTTCGTGGTGTCTGCCGCCACCTGGGCGATAAAAAGGTGGGCATCATCCATTTCGATCGCCACGTCGACACCCAGGAAACCGACCTTGATGAGCGGATGCATACCACCCCTTGGTTCCATGCCACCAACATGGCCAATGCACCGGCAGAAAATCTGGTGCAATTAGGCATCGGCGGCTGGCAGGTGCCCAGGGAGGGTGTAAAGGTCTGCCGCGAACGGGGCACCAACGTGCTCACCGTCACCGATATCTGCGACATGGGGCTGGAGGCGGCGGCCCGCTATGCGATCGAACGGGCTACCGATGGCACCGATTGCGTCTACATCTCCTTTGACATTGATTGCATTGATGCCGGTTTTGTACCCGGCACCGGTTGGCCCGAACCGGGAGGATTGCTGCCCAGGGAGGCGTTGAAGTTGCTCGAATTGATTGTGCGCAATGTGCCCGTCTGCGGCCTGGAGGTTGTTGAGGTGTCTCCGCCCTACGACATCAGTGACATGACCTCCCTGATGGCCGCCCGGGTGATCTGCGACACCATGGCCCACCTGGTAGTCAGCGGCCAGCTGCCGCGTAAGTCGTTGCCGAGTTGGATCTCGCCGACCTGCAATCTCCAGGTCGATCAGGCCTGGAGGTAGGGCCATGCACGAAGTCGACATGACCCGGGCCCTGGTGCTCTCGATGCAGAGCTGGAGGGAGGGCCATCGGCCCCAGCAGCCCAAGGTGAGCAGGGTGAATCTGCAGGTGGGCGCCTTCACCTGTGTGGAGCCCGAGCAATTGCTCTTCACCTGGCAGGTGGCGATCGCCAACAGCTGGCTGGAGGGGGCCCAACTGGCCATCGAACCGGTGCCGCTGCTGGGCCGTTGCCTGGCCTGCGCTTCGATCTACACGCCTGAACTGGAGCAGGGCTACCGCTCCCCCTGTTGCAGCCATCCAATGGAGGAGATCGTCAGCGGCCGCGAATTGCGCATCCGCAGTGTTGATTACGAGCTGGTGGAGGCAAATCCGCCGCCCAATTCCCGGCCTGATCCGGCCGCTGTCATCTGAGTTCGCCGCGCCATCAAACCCAGTTTTTCTGCCCCTGATTGCCATGCACATGCCCCTGGAAGACAACCTTGGCCTCAATCTTTTGGCCGCTAACCAGCACCAGGCCGCCCACAACCGCGAGCACTTTGATGCCTGGCAACTGCTCTGCATCAACGTGATGAGTAGCCCGGGGGCCGGCAAAACCTCATTGTTAGAGCGCAGTTTGCCCCTGCTGGCCAACGACTTCGCCATGGCCGTGCTGGAGGGCGACATGACCACCCAGCTCGACGCCGAGCGCCTGGAAGCGGTGGGGGTGCCGGTGGTGCCGATCACCACCGGTCGCTCCTGCCACCTTGATGCTGCCATGGTGGCCGGTGGCCTGCGATTGCTGCGCCAGCGGCTTGATCCCGCCAGCCTCGATTTTCTCTGGGTTGAAAACGTCGGCAACCTGGTTTGTCCGGCCGAATTCGAGGTGGGTGAACATCTCAAGCTGGCCCTGCTCAGCGTCACCGAGGGCGACGACAAGCCCCTCAAGTATCCGGTGATGTTCCGGGAGGCCGATTGTGTGCTGATCACCAAGACCGACCTGCTGCCCTATCTGCCGGTGCAGGTTGAGCGGATCGAGGATCACATCAAGCAGGTCAATCCCCGCTGCGTGGTGCTGAGGGTTTCGGCCAGCAGCGGCGCCGGCATCGAGGCCTGGCACCATTGGCTCCACCAGCAGGTCGCCGCCCAGCGATCGGCCCTGCTGGCAATGCCAGCCCCCCTCCCCGGCAGCGCCGCTGCGCCGCTCAGCCTGGCCCGGTGAGCCACTTCAGGTTCAGCGCCCAGCCCCATTTTCCGCTCCAGCAACTGTTTTAACCAGCGTTTGCTACCACCAGCATGACCCGTTTCAGCCCCCGGCCCTTACGTCTGCGCACGGTCACCTCCTTGTTGCTCGTCGGGGTGGTTGGCGCCGGCCTGGGCGGCTGCACCAAACCAGGCACCTCGAGCAGCGAGACGCCGGTGCGGATTGGCTACAGCGCCTGGCCGGGTTGGTTTCCTTGGAAGGTGAGCGAGGAGAGGGGGCACTTCCGTGCCGCCGGAGTGCCGGTGAGCCTCACCTGGTTTGACGGCTACCTCGATTCGATCAACGCCCTCAACGCCGGCCAGCTGGATTGCAACAGCCAAACCCTGGGTGACACGATTTCTTCGGTCGCCGCTGGCGCCGATCTGCAGGTAGTGCTGACCAACGACATTTCCAGCGGCAATGACCAGATCATTGCGGCGCCCGGCATCCGCAGCGTCGCCGACCTCAAGGGCAAAAAGGTGGCCGCCGAGCAGGGCACCGTTGACCACTACCTGCTGCTGCTGGGCATGAAGAAGGCCCGCATGGACGAGAAGGACATCACCTTTGTGCCCCTGGAAACGGGTGCTGCGGCGGCGGCCTTCGTCGCCGGCAAGGTGGATGCGGTGGGGGTGTTTGCGCCCTTCACCACCCAGGCGTTGAAGCGGCCGGGCAGCACCACCCTGTTCAGCTCCAAGGACTTCCCTGGTGCCATCAGTGACCACCTGGTCTGCAATCGGGCCTTCGTGGCCAAACATCCCGAGAAGATCCAAAAAATCGTCAATGCCTGGTTTGCCACCCAGCGGGACATCAAGGCCAACCCCGCCCCTGCGCTTGCGATCCTTGCCAAGCGGGCCGGTGTCAGTGAGGCGGAGTATCGGGCCTACGACGCCGGCACCACGATCTACACCCTTGAGCAGAACCGCCAGGTGGTCAAACCTGGCACCACGATGACCTCCCTGCCCTACGCCGCCGCCCAGATCAGCGGCTTCCTCCAGGCGGTGGGTCTGGCCAAGACCGCTCCCGAGCTTGAGGGGCTGTTCGATTCGAAGTTTGTTGATGCCGCCAATTAATCCAGCCATGTTGCGGCGATTGCGCCCCTGGATGCTGCACCCCTGGTCGCTTGGGGTTGCCGGCATCGCCCTGGTGCTCGGCCTCTGGGCATTGCTGGCTGGGCTGCAGCTGGTCGACAAATTGTTTCTGCCCACCCCCGCAGCGGTGCTGGCTGCGGGGCACGAATTAGCTGCCAATGGCCAACTTTGGTCCGACATCACGGCCAGTTTGTTGCGGGTTCTGGCCGGCTTTGGCCTTTCCGCCCTGGTGGCCCTGCCGCTGGGGATTGCTATGGGCGCCAATGCCACCTTTTGCCGCCTGTTGGAGCCGCTGCTGGCGCTGTTGCGCTACATGCCCGCCCCAGCCTTCATCCCCCTGTTGATCATCTACTTCGGTCTGGGGGAGCTGCCCAAGGTGCTGTTGATCTTTATCGGTACTCTCTTCTTCAATACTTTGATGATCATGGATGCGGTGAAATTTGTGCCGCGTGAACTGCTTGAAACCGCCCTGACCCTCGGCGGTAAAAAACGTGATTTGCTGCTGCGGGTGATCGCCCCCTTTATTGCACCGCAGGTGCTGGATGCCTTTCGCATCAATATGGCGGCCGCCTGGAATCTGGTGATCGTGGCCGAACTCGTTGCCGCCGATAGTGGCTTGGGCAAGCGGATCACTTTGGCCCAGCGTTTTCTGCGCACCGATCAAATCTTTTTGGGGCTGATTGTGATCGGCCTGATCGGCCTGGTGATCGATCTCAGTTTTCGCTTGCTGATGCGCCGCGCCTGCCGCTGGGCTAATTAAACCGCCATGAATCTTGTCCTTGATGCGGTCTGCAAACGCTTTGGTGACGGCAAGCATGGGCAGCTGGTGCTCGATCGCATCAGCCTGGCCATGCACACCGGCCAGTTTCTGGCCCTATTGGGTAGCTCTGGGTCCGGCAAGTCAACCCTGATGCGATTGGTGGCGGGCCTGGAGCAACCCAGCAGCGGCAGCATCAGCCTTGATGGCCAGCCGGTGCGGGGCCCCGGATCGGATCGTGGCATGGTTTTCCAGAAGTACAGCCTTTATCCCTGGCTCACGGCCGCCCAAAACGTCGCCTTTGGTATGGAGCTGCAGGGGCTGGAGCGCTCCGAAATCCGCGAACGCACGGGGTTTTATCTGGAGGTGGTTGGCCTGTCCGAAGCGGCCCGGCGCCTGCCGCGCGAACTCTCCGGCGGCATGCAGCAGCGGGTGGCGATCGCCCGGGCCCTGGCCGCCGACCCCAGGCTGCTGCTGTTGGATGAACCCTTTGGCGCCCTCGATCTACAGATTCGTGAATCGATGCAGGAGTTTTTGCATAGCCTCTGGCGCCGCACCGGCCTCTCGGTGTTACTGATTACCCACGACATCGATGAGGCGCTGCTGCTGGCCCAGCAGGTTCACATCTTGGCGCCCCGCCCCGGTCGGATTGTCGAAAGCCTCACGGTGGAGCTCAACAAGGACAACCTCCGCGATCTGCGGCTGACGCCTGATTTTCAAACCCTGCGCCATCGGGTGGCCGACACCTTGCGTCGACTCGATGGCGACCTGACCTGAAACCCAGCTCTGCCCTGAAGCCCAGCCCTGGCGGTGCCTTTAGCCGGTTTAATCCGCAGTACCACCCTGCCAGAGCTGGGGGGCAAGATTGAGGTACACCGCTTCGCGGAACAGGGCCTGCTTGGCTTCGGCATCACCGCTGGCTTCGGCATCCGCAAAACGCTGCTGAAGCGAGGCGATCAGGGCGGCCCGGCGGGGGTCGGGGCTGGTGTTGCTTGGGTCGCCCGCGGCGGTGGAATCGCTGAGGGTACCGGAATTGGGTGGGGTTGGATTGGCCATTGCGCCACGGCTCAGGAGGCCAGGTATACCAGTTTGCTGTGCTGCTTCTTGACCTCGCAATTGGCCTTGATCTGGATTAACATGGCAAAAGGATGGCTTACCAGGGCGGTGGGGTCGGCTGCGATCTTGTCGGCCTCGTTGCCAGCTTCGATAAGCTCCGCCAGGAGTTGATCGAAAAAGTGGGATGGATAGCCAACGCAGGGCATCAGAGAGGCCATCCGGGTGTGAGCCTCAGGACGCTGGTACGGCATAAGAGCGGATGGATTGCCTTTAATTGCTCACCTAAATTTTTAGCTAATCTCGCCCATGACAGCCACTCCTCGCCTGCAACGCATTTCCGAAGCTGATCTGGATGGCCTGATCGCTGAACTGCGTCGGCAAGGAACCACGGAGCTGGTGCTATTGGGCCCGGGCGCTCATCTGCCCGCCTCAGTGGACCTGTGGCCACAGGAGCTGATGGATAAGTCGCGGGTTTATCAGCTGGATGAACCTGTTAAGGCCCTTGCGGAACGGCTCGCGGAGTTGACGCAGCTCACCTCCCTTGACCTGGAGAGCAACCAGATCGGTGATGCGGGAGCTACGGCTCTGGCGGCCCTCACCCAGCTCACCTCCCTTGACCTGGAGAGGAACCAGATCGGTGATGCGGGAGCTACGGCTCTGGCGGCCCTCACCCAGCTCACCTCCCTCAACCTGCGGGGCAACCAGATCGGTGATGAGGGAGCGGCGGCGCTGGCGGCCCTCACCCAGCTCACCACCCTCAACCTGTGGGGCAACAAGATCGGTGATGAGGGAGCGGCGTCTCTGGCGGCCCTCACCCAGCTCACCACCCTCAACCTGTGGAACAACCAGATCGGTGATGAGGGAGCGGCGGCGCTGGCGGCCCTCACCCAGCTCACCTCCCTCAACCTGTGGAACAACCAGATCGGTGATGAGGGAGCGGCAGCACTGGCGGCCCTCACCCAGCTCACCTCCCTTGACCTGGGGGGCAACAAGATCGGTGATGAGGGAGCGGCGGCGCTGGCGGCCCTCACCCAGCTCACCACCCTCAACCTGGGGGGCAACCAGATCGGTGATGAGGGAGCGGCGTCTCTGGCGGCCCTCACCCAGCTCACCACCCTCAACCTGTGGGGCAACCAGATCGGTGCTGAGGGAGCGGCGGCGCTGGCGGTCCTCACCCAGCTCACCACCCTCAACCTGTGGAACAACGAGATCGGTGATGAGGGAGCGGCAGCACTGGCGGCCCTCACCCACCTCATCTCCCTTGACCTGGAGAGCAACCAGATCGGTGATGCGGGAGCTACGGCTCTGGCGGCACTCACCCAGCTCACCAAGCTTGATCTTTCAAACAATCCTGTCGTTGAGACAACGCCCTTCGCAAGTTTGAGGCGATTAACATCCCTCAACTTGAAGGAAACCAAGGTTAAGGATCTATCTCCGTTGCGGCCCTTGCTGGAGAGAGGCCTGGAGGCAAAATGGGAAGAATATGAAGCTGGAAATGGTATCAATGTCTACAACTGCCCCCTTATCCACCCACCCCCGGAAATCGTCCAACAAGGTCAAGCAGCCGTTCTCAACTACCTGCGCGAAATAGAAGCGCAGGGAGAAGACCATCTCTATGAAGCCAAGGTTCTGATCCTGGGCGATGGAGGCGCTGGTAAAACCACCCTGCTGCGCCGGCTATACCAAACAGAGCAACCCATGCCGGCGGAAGAGGAATCCACCAAAGGCATCGATATCCACCGCCATACCTTTACCAATGCCGCAGAGCGGCCCTTTCATCTCAACGTATGGGACTTTGGCGGCCAACAGATCTATCATGCTACGCACCAGTTTTTTCTCACCAAGCGTTCTCTCTACATCTTGGTGGACGACACTCGCAACAGCAGCCAAGCGGTGCAGGACGACGGCTTCAAGTATTGGCTTGAGCTGATTGAAGCGCTTAGCGAGGGCAGCCCGGTGCTGATCTTCCAGAACGAGAAAGCGGGTCGCAGCAAAAGCATTGATGCCGCCGGAATCAAGGGGCGCTTCACCAACGTCAAGGATATCTATCGTGGCAACCTCGAGCTGCCCGAAGCGGCTGAGAAGTTGGCCGAGGCCATCCGCTACCACGTTCAGCAGTTGCCCCACGTGGGCGAGGCGGTGCCAGCCCGCTGGTTGGAGATTCGTGCCGAATTAGAAGAGAGAAAACAGCAGGA
>JBIIRU010000104.1:0-8178 GCA_044341355.1 Cyanobium sp.
CCGACACGCCAGCACCGGAAGTTCCTGTGTCCATATGCATGTAGCCCTGCGTTTCAATGCCTCCACAGCCTGCGGCATTCATAATGCTCAAATCGTACTCAGCCACGATGGCCATCGGTGACGCGCTCACATCAACTACGAACATGCCGCCGCCACCCAGCGTGGAGAAAACGTGCTTGCCGCTACTGGATGGAATCGGGCAGATCACGCTATTGAGTGGGCGGATGCCCGGGGCTTGCTTCGGACGGTTCGCTGGTGTGAGGATGGTTTGATTATCAGGCACAGTCCCTTCAACTCTGCAGCCAATACCATTCGAGGTGTCCATCGTCACGGCGATGGGTTGGGCTGTGACTCGGCCTAACCCGCCGACAAAATCGAGACTTGAGCTCGCATTAAAAACAAACTCTTTGACTGCACCTGAGGTGTGACGGATGACATCAACCCGCTCAAGCATGCGCCCGTTCTGATTGCCAACGACGATGTGATTGCCGTTGGGGGTCCAAAAGCTCATGTGGTTCTGCCGACCCGTTGATGTCCCTGTGCTGCGGAATAGACATACCGGCTGCTTGGATGGCCCATGGACGATGCCAAGATGGCCGGAACTGACAAAATTAAGCGCCATATATTCAAAATCTGGGCTTGGCATGATTCCATGCAGCCGCGTTGTATGGCTATTGGTTGTTTGCAGTGCATTTGGAAATAAATCCAAAGTCGCATCAAGGACGATTGGATTATTTAAGGGTTGTGGACGCAGCAGGTCGGCGGAGTCGTAGATCCGCACCTTGCCACCATGGGTGCCGGTCGGGCTGTTCAGACTCAGGCCCACGGTGTTGGCCTGGTCGCTCAACCACACCTCGAAGCTGCCTCGTGTGGTACGCACCTGGTTGAACCCTGGCAGCGGTCCGCTGCTGTTGCCACCTCCATCATGATGATGACCGCCACTGTCATCAGCCCAGCTGGCCGAGGAGAAGTCGACCAGCACCAAGGCAGCGAGCAGCCAACGCATCACCACGCCATTGCGAAGATGACCGCATGCGGTAACCAGTTGTGGATGCATGGTTGTTTGTGTTGAAAATAAATGAAGCAGGGAAGCAAGTCAATGACACCAAGGACAATCTTGGATTGCTCAGCTCCACTACCCAATTGGACTTAGCTTACTGAGTCAGAGGATTGCGTCAACGTCCCCAGCCTCTGGATCCATTCATCCCATACATCCCAGATAAGACCAAGCCTCGCCAACCAGCGCCGATCGGTGATTTGTCGCCCGTTGCGGCATTGGCATCTCCGTCTGCGTTTGCTGGACTGGGGCTTTCGCGCTTCCTCCCGCTGAAGGAAGGTGGCGGACAGGTTCCTCGCCATTGGCTTGCCCCCGCCTGCAACCGGCAAGCCCCAGCCCGAAAACCCCCAACACATTGAATGTGCCCTACCAGGCCCCATGGGTGATTTGGGTGATAAGGCTGACCTCACCCCATCGCACTTAAGAGTGTCAGGCAGCCACAGGGGCGGCTTGACGGGAGAAACGAACGATGTTGTTCGCTGTTACGGGTTTGTTCTTAACGAGCAGGCTTCAGTCACCTTCCTCATGCCCCGACGACCCTTCACCACCAATCGCAACTGGTCTTCATCAGCGGGGCTATGGGTCTGGATGAAGATCGGCACCTCCTTGGCCACGCCGCGCATCTCCAGGAACTCGGGGCGGGTGAGCACCTCCTGCAGGCGCTTGTCGAGGCCGCTGACGCTGTTCATGGTTTCGCCCTCCGGGCCGGTGCGGCTTTTTGGGCTGCAGGCTTGGCGGCGGCCTTGGCTTTGGGATTGGCCCCTGGTTTCGAAGCCGCTGTTGGCTTGGCTGTGGACTTCACCTCAGGTTTCGCCGCTGGCCGGGATGACGTCTTTGGTGAAGCAGCCGGCCTATGGCTCCTGGCGGGCCTGGCGGGCGTCTGGAGCAGGAAACCGGCCAACAGGGCCGGATCGTCGCTGGTCACCAGCTCCTGCACCTGCGGCGAGAGGAGAGGCCGCTGCACCGTGCCAAGCGTTCCCCCTTTTCCCGCCTTGCCGACCAGGAGACCGGCATCCCTGAGCATCTGCAATAGGGCGGATCGCACCTTCTGCTGAGAGGAAGGCGCCAGGGCCGCCAGCTCAGGGTGATCACGCTCGCAGTCCTCGAAGAACGCAGCCATATCCGAGCGACGCAGTTCAGGGTCCTGGCTGCCCAGCTTCCCTGCCAACAGCTCCCGCGTCAGGTCCGCGGCGATCTCAATGCGCTTGAGCACCGCCAACCAGGCCATGGCACTGCGCTCATCGCTTGATCCCCTCGCCAGCAGCTTCAGTTGTGGTCCGTTGAGCCGCTGCAGCCTCTGGCGCAGCTCCGATTCCAGGCGCTTGCCCGTGCTGACGGAACGGGTCTGCAGGGCGTTGCGTTCCAAGACCGCTGCTTTGGTGCGGGTCCAGTCGCCCTCCTCATCGATGTGGATGCTCGCGATCACAGCAGCCAGTTCTGGCCTCAGGCCTGCAGCCGTAAAGCTCAGGCAGTAGCGAGGCGTCTGCGGCGCTGGACGGAGCAAGGAAATAAGTTGGCAGCACCATGGCAATCCTGGCACTCGGCTGGGCGCAGCGTCAGCCAAGAGGGCCGTCTCCATGAGGATTTGATGTAATGAGCCTATGGCTAGTTGGAAGATATGGCCTATTTCTCCCGCTAAAGAGGAGGGGTATGCGCTGGCTGCATAAATCGGCTCCAGCCACCAGCCAGCTGGGCGATCCAGGCAGCGGGCTACCTGCCGCAGTCACTGGCTGAGCTGACGGAGGGTCAGAAGGGATGACCCAGCGCCTAATATTGATGCTTGATGCGAAGTCATCAGATGCGCACCACCCTGCAGCTTGACGACGACGTGCTGGCCGCCGCCCGGGTGCTGGCGCGGCAACAGCACACCAGCCTGGGGGCCGTGATCAGTGAGCTGGCGCGCCAGGCCCTGGTGGCCCCAGCGCCTGGCGCCAGCCCAGTCAGCCCCGAACCCAACCATCGCAACGGCTTGCCCCTGCTGCCTTGGAACGCCCAGGGCGCTCCGGTTGATCTGGAGCTGATCAACAGCCTGCGGGACGAACTGCCTTGAGCGAACTGCCTTGAGCCAAGAGACTGTGAGCGAGACAAAGCCGTGAGTGCTGCCCTACTCGATGTAAACGTGCTGATCGCCCTGCTGGATCGGCGCCATGGGCAGCACGAGCCGGCCCACAACTGGTTCGCCGCTGCTCAAGCGAATGGCTGGGCCACCTGCCCGCTCACCCAGAACGCCGTGCTACGCATCCTGGGCCAGCCGCGCTACCCCAACAGTCCGGGGCCGCCGGCGGTGGTGGCGCCCGTGGTGGCCGAACTGATTCGCCATCCCAATCACCAGTTCTGGCCCGATGGAATCAGCCTGCTAAATCCAATCGGCATCGATGCATCCCGGCTGCTGGAGGCGGGCCAGCTCACCGACACCTACCTGCTGGCCCTGGCGGTGCATCACGGCGGCAGGCTGGTGAGCTTCGATCGCCGCCTGAGCTGCGAGGCTGTGGTTGGTGGGCGCGATGCCCTGTGGTTGATCGATGCGTGAATCAGGCGGGTGAGGGCGCGATAAGGAAGCGCACCTGGGTGTGGGGCAAAAGTCCAGCCTCAACAGCCCAGCCTCAACAGTCCAGCCTTGGCAGCTCCCGCCCCAGCCAGCGCTCCAGTAGCACCTGGGCGACCACATCATCCCAGTCCCTGGGCGGCTGGCGCAGGCCCTGGGGCAGCCAGCGCCGCCAGCCCCGCGCTGGCAGCAGCTGCCAGTAGCGCCGCCGGGCCGCCAGGGTGGTGCCCCCTTCTTCGACCAGCTCGAAGTCGACCAGCCCCTTGAGGCTTGTTCGCCAGGGGGCCGAGCCGGTGCCGGCCCCCAGCAGCAGCAAGCCCACGGGCGTCTCGGCTTGCCACTGGCACAGGCGGGTCAGGGCGGCTTCCGGCGGCAGCACCAAGGCGGCCACGATTTGGTTGCGGTGGGCATCGGTGCGCACCAGGCCGCATTTGCTGCGGCCCGGATCCAGGGCGGCGAGGGCTCCTGGCGCTGGAGCGTTAGCACCTGCACCTGCAACTGCATCTGCATCTGCATCTGCATCTGCATCTGCATCATCAACGGCGCGGCGATCGATCATCCGCCACGACCATTGGCTGGCACCCAACGCAGTTCGACCACAATTGGATCGGGAGTATCAGCGGCCACCAAGGCCACGGCCTCCAGGGTGGCCTGCAGGCCCTGGGGGCGGGCGCTGAGGGCGCGGCCGAGAGTATTGAAGGCGGTCACATCAAACTGCAGGCCGTCCACCAGGGTGCCCTGGCGCTGGGCCCGGGCAAAGGAGGCCGCCAGCAGCAGGTTCATGCGGCTGCGGATCTCCTCGGGGCTGCGCACATCGGCCTCCAGCACCGTGCGGGCCAGGGATTCCCCCTGGCGTACTACCTGGCGATTGGGCCGCAGATCGGGGAAGGCCAGCACCCGATTCTCACCCCGCAGCACATTGGCCGCCGAGCGAATCGACACCACCCAGGTGCCGGAGCGTTGCAGGTACTGCTCGAGTTTTTCCACATCAATGCGGGGCACCAGCAGGATCTGGCGATCGGGCTTCTGACCCGGCAGCAGCAGGCCGAAGGCCGTCTGGTTGGCCCGTTGCATCAAGGTATCAATCACCGCTTTGGCCTCTTCCCCCCGGCGCAATTTCACCTTGGCCGTGGCCAGGGGCTGGCCGCTGGCAATCACCACATCGCCGCGGCGCAGGGCGATCACCTTGGTTTCCAGCCCCTTGAGTTCCTGTTGCCCTGCGGCAATGCTGCGCCGCACCTTCGCCAATTCGGCCTCGGTGCGGCGAATTTCCGCATCCCGACCCTTGACGTCTCGGCTGAGGCGATCCCGCTCGCGCTCGAGCTGCTGGCGTTGGTTTTGCAGGGGCTGGAGTTCTTGGCGCAGGGAGCCGACCCGTTGCTGGGCTGCCGCCAATTGGCCGGCCACGACCCGCTTGCTTGCGAGCGCCAGGCTGCGGCTCTGCAGAGCCTGCTGGCGACCCTGTTCGGCCCGGTTGCGTTCCTGGCGACTGCGCAGCAATTCGACGCGGTTCTGGGCCAATTCGAGGCGGTTGGCTTGCAGATCCCGCTGGCTGCGGGCCAGGGCGACGCGGCCCTCGCGCACCTTGGCTTGGATCTGGTCCAACTGGAACAGCCCCACCCGCAATCGTTCGCTCACCAGCAGCATCAGCCCCAGCGAAAGGGCGCTGATCAGGCTGCCGGTCAGGGCCGTGATCACCACAGCCGTTTTGCGGGGGCGCAGGTTGAACAGGCTGAGGCGGGCCTTGCCCACCATCGAGCCGAGGCGATCGCCCAGGGTGGATAGAACCCCACCCAGCACGAGCAGGGCCAGGATCAACAACCAGGCCGACAAGGGAGTCTCCGGATCACCTCCAGTATCTCTGGCCGCTAGCTGAAGCGCTTGGCGAGGGCGATGGGATCAAACACCGTGATCTTCTTGCGGTCGATCTGCACCAGACCATCAGTGCGCAGATCACCCAGCAAACGGGTAATCGTCACCCGGGTGGAGCCGATGGCCTCGGCAATGGCCTGGTGGGAGAGGCGCAGATCGATGGTGATTCCCTCACTGCTCGGTACCCCGAAATCGCGGCAAAGAACCAATAAGAAACTCACCAATCGGGATGACATATCCCGGTGGGTAAGGGTTTCGATCATGGTTTCGGTTTGCAGGATACGGGAGGACAACCCCTGCAACAACAACAGGCCGACACTGGCGTCCTGTTCAATGGCCCGCCGCACCGAGGTGGCTGGGGCCGTCACCATCTCAACCCGGGTAAAGGCCACCGCATGATAGAAGCGGTCGGATCGCTGGCCGGTGAGCAGGGACAACACCCCGAACAGGCTGTTTTCGCGCAGCAGCGCCACGGTGATCTCTTCTCCCGATTCATAGACCCGTGAAAGGCGCACGGCACCCCGACGCAGCAGGTAGACCTTTTCAGCGGGATCACCAGGGAAAAAGATGGTCTTGCCACGCTCAATGGCTTCCTGGTTGCTGCCTGCCAAAGCGCGCATCACCTCCAGCAGGGTGGGCGGCACGGCAAGGGACGGTGATGGGGATGTCACCGAACCTGGGCCCCCCGGATTGGGAGTGCTGGGAAGGCGGGTAAAACCGCGGGTGGCTCCAACCATGTCGGTGGGTCCGGTGTGGGGGAAACTACGGATCGTCCTGGGGACTCCCTGTAGCAAATCACACAGTTTTTACTTGCTGGTGCGTCGGGGGGACTCAGGGGGCTGCGGCCAGGGCCGCTTTTTGTTGCGCTTGCAGCTCGCTGATGCCCGCCTGGGCCAGGTCCAGCATGGCATTCAGTTCGGCACGGCTGAACGGCGCCCCTTCGGCCGTGCCCTGGATTTCCAGCAGCCGTCCCTGGCCATCCATCACCACGTTGAGATCCACCGCCGCCCGGCTGTCCTCGCCGTAATCGAGGTCCAGCAGCGGCCGGCCGTCGACCAGGCCCACGGCCACGGCGGCCACCTGCTGGCGCAGGGGATCCTCCAGCAGTAGCCCCTGGGCCTGGAGTCGCCGCAGGCCGACGGCCAGGGCCAGCCAGGCCCCGGTGATCGAGGCGGTGCGGGTGCCGGCATCCGCCTGCAGCACATCACAATCCACTAACAAAGTGCGCTCGCCCAGGGCGGCCATGTCGAGGGAGGCCCGCAGGCTGCGGCCGATCAGTCGCTGGATTTCCTGGGTTCTGCCTGAGAGTTTCATTAGTTCGCGGCCCTGGCGTTCCGGGGTGGAGGCCGGCAGCAGGCGGTATTCGGCGCTCAGCCAACCCTGGCCCGAGCCCTGGCGCCAGCGGGGCACCCCCTCCTGCACGCAGAGGCTGCAGAGCACCCGGGTGCGGCCGGTGGCCACGATCAACGAACTGAGGGCAAAGCCCATCGGATCCCAGCTGAACGTCACCGGCCGCAGGCCGTGGGCGGGCCGTTGCTGGGCCCGTTTCGGGGCGGCAGCCGCCGTAACCAGCGGCTCTGGCGAAGGGCTGGACACGGCGACCACCAAACATGGGAGCGCAGCGTAGGGGTCCGGCCCCCGGGGCCCTGGGGCGCTATTGGTGGTGTCGAGGCAGCCTCCCTACCGCTACATTCAGGTGATCAGGGCCCGTTGCTTTTTCCCGGAGCCCGCGGCGCCAGCGGTGTTTACCGCCGCCAGCCAACCCCGTAGGGCCCCATGACCGCGAGCCTCGCCAACCACCGTTTGCCCCAGCGCCAGGGGCCGCCGCCCCACCACGGGGCCGGCGCTGCGGTCGGGCCTGCCAGGGCCGATGGGGCCGGCACGGCGGCCCTGCGGCTGGCTCCCCAGGCCGAAGGATTGCTGCAGATCCACACCGCCACCTATCGCGGCAGCGTTGCCACGGTGTTCAGCCAGGCCCTGCGGGCCGCTGGCCTGGGCAGTCAGGTGCTGGTGAGCCAGTTCCTCAAGGGGGGCGCCGAGCAGGGAGTTGAAGGCAGCCTCTGGCTGTGTGGCCGCTTGCAGTGGCTGCGCCCCGCCACCCCCCACTGCCTCACGGGTCCCGCCAGCAGCGATGCCGAGGCGTTGGAGGCGGTGCGTCAGGTCTGGGTTTACAGCCGCCAACGTTTAGAGCAGGGCGATTTGAACCTGCTGGTGTTGGATGAATTGGGGCTGGCGATCGAGCTGGGTTACCTGGCGGCCAACGAGGTGACCGCCACCCTGGCCCAACGGCCCGCCCATCTGGATGTCATCGTGACCGGACCGGCGATGCCGCCGGCCCTGATGGCCCTGGCGGACCAGGTGACCCACCTGCGGCGCTGATTTCCCACCTGCGCGATGCTTAAGAACGACCGCTGGATCAACGCCCAGGCCGCCGCCGGCATGATCGAGCCCTTCCAGGCGGCCCTGGTGCGCCATCTCGAGCCGGAGGAGCAACGCAACCCGGTACTCAGTTTTGGCTGTTCGTCCTACGGCTACGACATCCGGCTGTCGGCCCAGGAATTTTTGACCTTCCGCCATGTGCCGGGCACGGTCATGAACCCCAAGCGGTTCAATCCCGCCAACCTGGAGCCGGCCCCCCTGCACCAGGACGAAGACGGCCGCTATTTCATCCTGCCGGCCCACACCTATGGCCTGGGGGTAGCCC
>JBIIRU010000105.1:0-8149 GCA_044341355.1 Cyanobium sp.
GTCGGGCAGACGCACCTGTTCGAGAACATGGCGCAACTGGTCATCGCTGAACTTTTCAGGAGACTGGGGGTAGCAGAGCTGCTCCCGCAGGCTGCCCAGCAACATATAGGGCTTCTGCGGAATGAACATCAGTTCACCTACCGGCGGCCGCTCAACCTGGCCCGCTGCTGGTGTCCAGAGTCCGCTGACCAAGCGCAAAAATGAGGTCTTGCCGCAGCCCGAAGGCCCTACTACGAGCAGGCGGTCACCTGGTGCAATAGTCAAGCTGAGATCACGGATCAGGTGGCGTCCACTGCGGGGAGGCACCAGATCGGCATGGCGTAGCACGATCGCGTCGCTGAACTGACGGGCATCAACCGCCGAAGCTGGTACGAGCGATGGATCGAGAAGATCGTGACCCCCAGCCAAGGAATCGATCTTGCTTTGGAACCCTTCCAAGCGGCTGATGGAAGCAGAGAATGCCGCCAACCGATCGACATTGTTAACGATGTAGCTGACGGAAAAGAGAACTTGGGAAAAAGCAATGCTGGCCTGACCAAAGACACCAAAATCAACTTGCTTGGCAAAGTAGATTGGAGCAATAACCAACCAGGGCAGAAAACGTGAGAAATAATCGTAGGAACGCTGAATCACACTGATGAGAGCCTCCCAAACAATCAGCCGGTTGTAATTACTGATCGCTCCACCAAGGCGCCTCTGGGCTTCCTTGCCTTCTTGGGCTTCGCCACGATAAAAAGCAATCGACTCGGCATTGTCACGGATATGAACAAGCCCGTAGCGGAAATCGGCCTCAAGCTTGAGCTGTTGATAATTGAGTGCCACCAGACGCCGACTTGCAAAAACAATCAAAGCAGTACCGGAAACCGAATAGACAAGCAGCAACAGAGCCAATCGAGAATTAATGCTCCAGAGCACCAGAATGAAACTTACAAATGTAAGCAAGGCGGATAGAATCTCCACCGATACACTCAGGCTTGTATTTGTGAAACTCGCAGCGTCCTGGGAGATGCGCTGGTCAGGATTGTCGATCTCCTCGGTGCTTTCGTCATTAGGGTTCAGCTCGTAATAGGCGCGATTACTTAAATAACGTCCCAAAAGACGACCACTTAACCATTCTCTCCACAACAAACCAAGGCGGGGAATCAGATAGGCCTGCAAGGCCCTGATGGGCAGCGCCAGCATCAAACAGAATGCGTAGATGGCAACCGTTTTCCAGAAACCATCCTGGTCGTAAGCCACCAGTGAGTTATCGACATTGCGAGCGACGAAGCTGATGCCGACGTTGATGCCATTGATAACCAGTATCAACAGAGCAATCACCCCAAGCAACACCCAAGGAACCCAGCGCCCCTGTCGCAACTGGCCGCGATAGAGCCAAAAGCAAAAGACCCCTGCCGCCATCAATCCCATGAGCAGCCAACCGATCGGGCCAGCCCAAAGGGCAGCCACCTGCTGAGGGACACCTGGCAGGAAGCGACCCTGCAGCTGGGGAATTAGAGCACCGCTGAGGGCTACTGCCCCCGTCAGCAGCACAAGGGTCAAGCCGACCACGATGGCCAGCAAGGCTGCCAGCAACAAGAGAAATGAACCACCTCCTGTTCTTCCCTCTTCCAAGGGAAGGAAGTAGGGCTGGGCAAGCCGCTGCAGTTTGCCCAGCTGTTCGCGCAGGGCCTTGGCGGGATTCATGCACAACGGCGATTTCAGCCATTGTCGCCGTCCGCCCGCAAGCCAGTAAGCCCCAGGGCGCGGATTATCGGGCGGCACGCTGGCCCGGGGCCCCTCTGCTGGCAACCTGCAGGGCCAAGCGTTCAGGGATCAGCCTGGGGGCCAGCTCAGGGCGCGACCGCCGATGACATGGACATGAAGGTGGAAAACGGTCTGACCCGCCGCTGCGCCGCTGTTGATCACAGTGCGCCAACTGTCGAGACCCTCCTGACGAGCCACCTTGGCGGCCACCAACAACAGATGGCCCAGCAGCGCCTGATCATCAGGACCTGCCTCAGCCAACTCGGCGATGGGCTGGCGGGGAATCACCAGGGCATGCACCGGCGCCTGGGGATTTACATCCCTAAACGCCAGGCAGAGATCGTCGCTGTAAAGGGCCTCGCAGGGTATTTCGCCCCGCAGGATGCGCCCGAAAATCGTGTCCAAACTGGCACTCATAGAAATGGGTACTCCGAGAGCAAGGCAACCGGCAGGGCCCTGGCAATAGGGCCATTCTGCCCATGATGCCCGTTGGGACAGGGGTGGCACTTACTAGCCAGAGACATGCTTCCCCTATGGCCCTAGCCCACTGCCACAGCGGCGCCCTGAGGGGGGTGGAGGCGGTCGCCGTGCGGGTTGAGGTGGACATCGGCCCCGGCTTGCCCGGGCTACAAATGGTGGGCCTGGCCGATGCGGCGGTCCAGGAATCGCGGGAACGGGTGCGGGCGGCCCTGCGCAACAGTGGCCTACGGATGCCGCTGAACCGGGTTGTCGTGAGCCTGGCCCCAGCGGACCTGCGCAAGGAGGGCCCCGCCTTCGACCTTCCCATCGCCCTCGGCCTCTTAATGGCCAGCAACCAAATGCCTGCAGAGCGCATGGAAGGGATTTGGAGTGCGGCAGAGCTCGGACTGGACGGTCGTCTGCGGCCGATCCGTGGGGTGCTGGCCCTGGCCTTGGCGGCCAGGCGACTGGGGGCTCGGGGGCTACTGGTCGCGGCCGGCAATGCCGCCGAGGCCGCCTTGGTGGAGGGACTGCGGGTGTGGGGAGCCCACGATCTGCCTGGCGCCCTTGAGCAAATTGCCGATCCGGAACGCCCCCTGTGCCTCCCCCCCCAACCCACGAAGGCGCACCCAGCCCCGCCGGGCCTCGACCTGGCGGATGTAAAGGGCCAGAGCCATGGCAGGCGAGCCTTGGAAATCGCCGCCGCAGGAGGCCACCACCTGCTGCTGGTGGGCCCCCCCGGCAGTGGCAAAACCATGCTGGCCAGGCGATTAGCCGGGCTGCTGCCAGCGCTGCCCCAGGAAGAAGCCCTGGAATTGACCCAACTTCATTCCGTGGCTGGTCTGTTGGAGGAGGGCGCAGGACTGATGCGCCATCGCCCTTTCCGCAGTCCCCACCACAGCTGTTCAGCAGCGGCGTTGGTGGGCGGGGGGAGCCGGCCGCGACCAGGGGAGCTCAGCCTGGCCCATAGGGGCGTGCTCTTTCTCGACGAACTAACAGAGTTCCGTCGGGAGGTGCTCGACCAGCTCAGGCAACCGTTGGAGGCACGGGAGGTGTGGATCAGCCGGGCGCGGGACCGCTGTCGCTTTCCCTGCGCGATCACCCTGGTGGCCGCCACCAACCCCTGTCCTTGCGGCTGGTGGGGGGATCGGGAGCGGGAATGCCGCTGTCCAGAAGGGCTCCGGCGGCGCTACTGGGGACGGCTCTCGGGGCCGCTCCTGGATCGCATCGATCTGCAAGTGGTGATGCAAAGGGCCCAGCCCAGGGAGCTGGTTTCCGCCCTGGATGTCAGGGGGGAGGCAAGGCCCACGGGGGAATTAGGGGTAGAGGGACCGGAAACAACTGCCCAGGTGGCAAGGCGGGTGAAGACCGCTAGAGCGCGGATGGTGAGCCGTAACCCCGGGGGCTGCTCCAACAGTGACTTGCCCGCTGCTGCCCTCAAGGAGGTACTGGGGCTGGATCAAGCCTGCGTCAACCTTTGGGAAGCGATCATCACGCAGCGGAGTCTTTCAGCCCGCAGCTCCGATCGCATCTTGCGGGTGTCGCGCACCCTGGCCGACCTTAAAGGGGCCAGGACGGTAGGAACCGGGGAAATTTCCGAAGCCCTGGGATACCGAAGTTTTGACCTGACAACTTTAAATCCAGGTTGAAGGTACGCCCCCAGGAGCAACGCACGGGGGCCGATCGTGCAGCCCAGCAGATAGTTGTGCCCGGAACGCTTATTGCAAGTCAGACTTAGGCAAAACCTGTGCTCCAACCTGTGCTGCAAATTGCAGGCAAAGGGGAGTGGAAGCCCAAACTCAACGGCGACGGCGACGCTGCTGCGCTTTGCGCTTGTACTTCTCAGTAGGGGTCTCGTGGTGGCGCAGCCGCTTGAGGTCGGCGAAGATGCCGGCCTTGGAGACCTGGCGCTTGAAGCGGCGGAGGGCCGATTCGATCCCTTCGTTTTCGCCGACGGTGACCTGGGTCATGAAAGGCTGTGTGAACGCAAACAGTCAGGCAACCTAGCAAGAGGGGGGTCTCCTCAACGGGCGGTAGAGGCGGCGCCGCTTGCGGCAGAAGGCCAGGCGGAGCTGTACAGATAGACGTGGCCGAGGTTGCGGCCCTTGTACTGCCGGCGCATCAGCCGCCAACCCGGCTCCAGCTCAAACTTCAGGAAACCGCCGGCGCTGCCGAAGGTGCGGGCCACCATCATCTCGGGCCCAGCTCCCGCCTGGGTCGGCATGGCCATTAAATAGGTGTCATTGAGACTGCGCACCACCGTGAGGCGATAGCTGGAG
Organism: Cyanobium sp.; assembly: GCA_044341355.1. GTDB lineage: Bacteria > Cyanobacteriota > Cyanobacteriia > PCC-6307 > Cyanobiaceae > Cyanobium. The sequence goes on from JBIIRU010000105.1 coordinate 4,485, forward strand.
GAAAGGTCGCGATCGGCAACCCGCAGCGAGTAGCCATTGGCGTCGATGTAGCGGGCGCAGACACCGGTGAAATCAAAACTGGCCAGCAGAGGATTCACCGCCGCCGGTCGCCCCTCCGCTACGGCAAAGCAGGGACGGACGCCCCGCACCTGCTCGTAGATATTGAGCTGATAACGGCTGCCGCTACCAATCGGCGCCGCCACCACCAGGAAGCGGCCCTGGTCCAGCTCCCCTGCCCCAAAAAGTGACTGGCTGCGCGACGGCAGGACACCGCCAAGGGAAGCGAGCAGGAGCAGGGTCGCCAGACCCAAGGCAGGGAATCGAGCTGGGCGAAGGGCCGAGTGGAACATGGAGGCAATCGTGGCAAGACAGATCGAAGTGGCCGTATTTCAGAGAGATCGGGCTGGCAGGGCCAGGGCTGGCAGGGCCAGGGCTGGCAGGGCCAGTAAAACCGGTGCTCAGGCCTGCTGATTGCTGCGGATAGCGAACAACAAAGCCAGGAGGCAACCGGGAATACTGGCCGCCAAAATCAGGCGTGTGGTTACCACTCCAAGATCGGGTTGGCCGTAGGCCAACTCAAAAACCGACCCGGTGGCGGCGATGCCGAGCACACAGGCCAGGGCGAGCAAAACGCCGGCCAGGGGTTTCATCGGCATGGGGAAGGATCAGGGCGGCGACTGGACGTGGTCGAGTTGGAAACCATGCTGCCGCAATTCGGTGCTGAGGCTGGCGGTGTCTGTGACCCGATCCACGAACAACACACCCTTGAGATGGTCCATCTCGTGCTGAATGCAACGAGCCAGTAGTCCATCGGCCTTCAGGCGCCGGGCGCGGCCCATCTCATCACGGAAGCTGACCTCAACCACTGACGGCCGCACCACTTGCAAATAGACCCCAGGGATGCTGAGACAACCCTCCTCATAGGAATTGCAAGAGGCCCCGGCGGCGGTAATTTCCGGGTTGATCAAAACCAGCGGGGGGGTGGCCGCCTCTTCTAAATCGAGATCGATGACCAACAGCTGCTGATGCACCCCAACCTGGGGAGCCGCAAGGCCGATGCCGCGGGCGGTGTACATGCTGCGCAGCATCTCCCGAGCCAGCTCGCGCACTGCCTCATCCACTTTGCCGATACGGCGGGCCGTCTGGCGAAGCTCCTGCTCCCCGAGAGTGTGGATGCGCCGCGATGGGTCTTCGGATGGCTCCTTGGGCACAAGCATGGTCTTGTTGCCCTGCTCGGCATGGCGGGCCATCTGGGCGAAGCTGCGCGCCAAAGAGACACCTAAAACAATGGGATTAATTCTAGGGTCCTGAAGTCGGAGGCACCGGTGACAGCAAGGGGTAAGGGGGCACCGCTCTCAGCGTCCATAGCCGTGGGATCCATAGCGGTTCCGAAGGAGCCGCTACTGGCCCAGGGACGCCTTTTTTGGCTGGAACAACGTCCCCAGGAGAACGGTCGCACCACCTTGATGGGCTGCGGGATGCGGGGTACGCCCCCCCAGGACCTCACCCCCGGCCCGTGGAACCTGCGTAGCCGCATCCATGGCTACGGCGGCGGCGCCTTCACGGTGGACGGCACGATCGCGGTGTTCGTCAATGACGGTGATCGTTGTCTTTGGCGACTGGATCTGGCGGCGGGGCTGGAACCAGGGCAGGAGTTGGTGGCGGTCGGTCCGCCACGCCAGCTGACAACGCCTTGGGAGCAGGGGGCAAGGGCCTTCAGCGACGGCCTGATCGATCGGGCCCGGAATCGCTGGATCGGCGTGATGGAGCTGGGGGGAGAGGACTTTTGGGTCGCGGTCCACCTGGAAGGCGGCAAACCCCAAACCCTGCATCGCCCAGCTGACTTCTGTGGCTATCCGGTGCTAAGTCCCTCGGGAACCCATATGGCCTGGGTCGAATGGCAACAACCCCACATGAGCTGGGAGCGGAGCAGCCTCTGGCTGGGGCGATTTGAAACCGATGGCTCCCTGGTCGACGTCCGGCCAATCGCCGGTTCCGTTGGGGCCGCGCCGGTGGCCATTTCAGTGTTTCAGCCCCTGTGGGCTGGGGATGATCTGGTGGTGGCCAACGACCGCAGCGGTTGGTGGAACCTGGAGATTCTCCGGGACGCCGAGCATCTGGCCATTGGTTCCGAACCCCACTGGCAACCCCTGTTGCCCCTGGAGGCCGAATTCGGTGCTCCCCAGTGGATCCATGGGCTGCGCACCAGTGCCTGGGACGGCCAGCAATTGATAGCCGCGGCCTGCCGCCAGGGCCAGTGGGAGTTGGGCAAGGTACCCGTGGGGCAGAAGCCGTTCCCAGGTGAGGGCCACGGGCCCACCGTGCCTGCGGCCTGGCAACCCCTGGCCCTCCCCTTTGATGACTTAGCGGGCCTATGCGCCGAGCACGGCACCTTGGTGGCCATCGCCAGCGGACCCACCGCGACGGCAGGCCGACTTGAGCTGAACCTGCACGACCTGAGCTGGAGCCATACCCCGGCGGCGTCCGCCGTCCGTCCCCGCAGGGACCAGCAATCGCCACAAGCCCTCTGGTTTAAGGGAGCCTCGGGCAGGCCCACCCACGCCTGGTTTCATCCACCAGAGGGGGGCCGGCACCCGGGAGCACCCCTACTGGTGAAGGGCCACAGCGGCCCCACCGGCATGGCCAGCACCGGGCTGAGTGCGGCAATTCAGTTCTGGACTAGCCGGGGCTGGGGGGTGCTGGATGTCAATTACGGCGGCTCGACCGGCTTCGGCCGTGCCTATCGCCAGCGACTCGATGGGCAGTGGGGCGTGGTGGATGTGGCAGACCTGGTCGCCGCGGCCCAGGCCGTGCTGGCCCAGGGCTGGGCGGATCCGCAGCGGGTGGCAACCGAAGGGGCCAGCGCAGCGGGGTTCACCGTGCTCTCTGCCCTGAGCGAAACAGTCATCTTCAAGGCTGGGGCTTGTCGCTACCCGGTCACCGATCTGGCGGACCTGGTGAAGGTGGGCCACCGCTTTGAGGCCCACTATCTCGATGGGCTGGTGGGCCCCTGGCCCGAGGCCCGTGAACTCTACGGAGCCCGATCGCCCCTGAACCAGGTAGAGCGGCTACGCACGCCCCTGATTCTTTTCCACGGTCTACAAGATGAGGTGGTACCCGCCTCCCAGACTGAACGGCTGGCCTTGGAACTGTCGCGAAGGGGGGTGCCCGTGGAACTGCATCTCTTCGCCGAGGAGGGCCATGGGTTTCGCGCCAGCGCCGTGCAGGTGCAGGTGCTGGAGGCGACGGAGGCCTTCTTCCGCCGCCACCTGAAACTTTGATGCCCTTCCTGGAACGGACTGAAACCGGTCCCCTCCTGGCGGCCCTGGCCCAGCCGCTGCTGGCCCTGGCCCTCCTGGCGGCGCTGCTGGTGGTGGGCCGCTGGATCGGCCAGGGCATCCAGATGAAGCGCCTGGGCCTGCCCGAATCCCTGCTGGCCGGGGGCCTCGGGCTGCTCCTGGCCCCTGGTGGCCCCCTGCCGATGCTGCCGCCAACGGTGGTCTCCTTCTGGGCCGAGCTGCCCCTGGCCCTGTTAACCCTGGTTTTCGGCTCCTTGCTGGTGGCCAAACCCCTGCCCAAGCCAGGTCCTCTCTGGCGTCCTCTACGGGCCCAGATCCTGCTGGCCCTGGTCCTGGCCTTCGGCCAGTTCCTGGTGGGGGCGTTGG
>JBIIRU010000106.1:0-8130 GCA_044341355.1 Cyanobium sp.
TTGAGGTCAAGGGAGGCCTGGCCACTTTCCTTGCCCTGCCAATCACGAACTAAACAGTTAGCCATGGTGATTCTCCTCAGGACGCCGCGTTGAAGCCCACCCGCTTGGCCGGGCGGATGTTGAGCAGAGCGCCCGGCTTGCCGGGAACGGAGCCCTTGACCACGAGCAGGTTGTGCTCGGTATCCACCTTGAGGATGATGAGTCCGCGGGTGGTGATCTGCTTGCCGCCGTAGCGACCGGCCATGCGTTTGCCGGGATAGACACGACCCGGGGTGGTGCCGGCGCCGGTGGAACCTGGTTCGCGGTGGTTCTTTGAACCGTGGCTCATCGGACCACGGCTGAAACCATGGCGCTTCTGATAACCCGAAAAGCCTCGACCAATCGTGTCACCACTGACATCAATTTTTTGGCCAGGCTCGAATGCGGACACGGTGATTGCCCCACCCAACTCAAGACCTTCAACACTGGCCACTCGATACTCCCGCAAATGGCGCAGCGGGTCGTTTCCAGAGCGAGCCAAGTGTCCCTTGGCAGGCTTGTTGACAAGCTTGTCGCGGATTTCGCCAAAACCGATCTGAACGGCCGAGTAACCGTCGGTGGCGTCTTGCTTGATCTGGGTGATGCGGCAGGGACCAGCCTCGATCACGGTGACCGGGATAGATCTGCCTTCGTCGTCGAAGAACTGGGACATACCCAGCTTCTTCCCGAGAATGCCGATGGACATGGGGACAGGGAACTAAGCCAGCTGAAAAGCCAAGCCAATCCGATATCGGACTAGCCCACAAACAACCAAAGTTGCCGCAGGATGGCAGGGGTCTGATTTCGTGAATCGCAGAACAGTCCCCGATGGAATCCGGGACTGGGAGCTAGCGAGCGAAGTCAGGGGCTGAGACTTGCGGGAGGCGGACTTGGGAGTACCCCAAGTCTTCCCTTTGCAGTTTCCCGACGGTTGGGTGTCGAAACCCTTACCCGTACTGGCCTGTAGGACCGCCACCACGGACGATCCTTGTGTCGCGACTGGAGGCCCGGCTAGCGGACGGGCACAGAACATCGGCACAAGAATCAAAGATAGCAGATGACAAGTCCACTTACCTATGACTGCTTCAGGCGGCCAGGTTGCGAAAGCGCGTGAACTGAGGCTCAAACAGCAATTTGACCGTCCCCACCGGCCCATTGCGGTGCTTGGTCACGATCACTTCAGTGATGCCGCGGTCGGCCGTATCTGGGTTGTAATACTCATCGCGGTAAATCATCAGCACCAGATCGGCATCTTGTTCAATCGAGCCCGATTCACGCAGATCACTGAGCATGGGCCGTTTGTTGGTGCGGGCCTCGACGCCACGGCTGAGCTGGGACAGGGCCATCACAGGCACATTGAGCTCGCGGGCCATGCCCTTGAGGCCCCGGGTTATGCGCGAGAGCTCCTGCACCCGGTTATCGGGGGTCGAACCCTCCATCAGCTGTAGGTAGTCGATCATCACCAGTCCCAATTCCTTGCCGGTTTCAGCCATCAGGCGCCGACAAAGGGAGCGCATCTCCAACACACCGGCATTGGGTTTGTCATCAAGGAACAAGGGCAGCTGACTGAGGCTGCTGATGGCGTTGCCCAGCAAGGGCCATTCCTCGGGTTGGAGACGGCCAGTGCGGAGTCGGCCGCTTTCGATGCCCACTTCCATCGACAGCAGGCGATAGGTGAGTTGCTCCTTACTCATTTCCAGACTGAACACAGCGACCGGCAGCTGGTGCAACTGGGCTACGTTTTTGGCGATATTGAGCACAATCGAGGTTTTTCCCATGGCAGGCCGACCAGCCACGATGATCAAATCGCTGCGCTGCAGGCCCTGGGTGATGGCATCGAGATCGTAGAAGTTCACCGGGATGCCGGCGACGGCGGTGCCGAGGGAGCGGCTCTCAATCTCGTTGAAGGTGCTTGTGAGAATCTCGGCGGTGGGAGTCAAGCCCACACTGGGCTTTTCCTGACTGATGGCAAAAATCTTCTGCTCTGCCTCGTCGAGCACCTGCTCCATGGGCTTGCTCTGATCGAAGCCGAGGCGTATGACTTCGTTGCCGGAGCGAATCAGCTGGCGCCTGAGGTATTTATCCATCACCAAGCGGGCAACTTGGTCAATGGAGGCGGTGCTGAGGGTGCGCTCCACCAGTTCCACCAAGCGGGCGCTGCCACCCACCTTTTCCAGGTGTCCGGTGTCGGCGAGCCATGCAGCCATGGCAGTGAGATCCGTGGGCTTGCCCTGGCTATGCAGCATCAATGCTGTGCGGTAGATCTCCCGGTGGGCGCCCAGGTAAAAAGCCTCAGGCTGGAGAACGTCTGCCACCCGGCCAATGGCATCCGGGTCCAGCAGGATGCCCCCAAGTACAGCCTCTTCGGCCTCCAGGTTCTGGGGGGGAAGGCCATCGGGAGTGGCTTCAAAGCCACCACCCTCGCCCCGAAATTCTCCGCCCCGCTTCGATCGGGGGGCGGGAACCTCGGGGGCGCCAGAGTCACTCAAGGGAACGGTAACCATGGCCAATCTCGCGGACGGCGACGGAGGGTGAAGCCGAAGAGTTGGATCCTCGCGTACGGATCGGAAACCCACCGGCATGGACGCTACTTGTAGCTTTTTGATTTAGTTAGTGGTTCTCAATAGGGACCCAAGCCATCGCCCAGTCGCAAGCCATGAACCAGTACGAACCTGACATTCATTGTTAAAATAGCCTTGCACAAGATTTATAGGCTCAGAACATGTATTGGGCAACAATATATAGTTCACATCAAGAATTATATTATGAATACAAAATAATAAAATACTACAATTTGTTCTATAATTAATAGAGCTGTTGTTTTGCTTTAGCCCTTGGGTCCAATAAGTTTAAAAGCTGACCACTTCGAGATTTAGTTCTGCGGTGACTTCAGGATGCAACTTAACTACTACTTTGTAAGTTCCTGTGCGGTGAATGTCGGGCACTGAGATATCGCGCCGCTCAACGGCCTTCTCGGTGGCTGCCTCGATGGCATCGGCCACATCGCCATTGGTCACGGTGCCGAACAGCACGTCATCGCCACCGGTCTGCTTCTTGACGACGAAACGGCCAATGGTGGTCAGGGCGGTCCTGAAGGCTTCCGCCTCTGCCTTGAGTGCGGCTTGGCGCTCGGCTTCCTTGGCCCGTCGGTGCTCTACCTGGCGCAGGACGGCGGCCGTCACAGGGACAGCCTTGCCGGTGGGCACCAAGAAATTACGGGCATATCCGGGGGCCACTTCAACAAGGTCCCCATTCCTACCAAGGCTCAGTACGTCTTCACTGAGAACAACCTGTACGCGCTTGGCCATGACGACGAAACCGGAAACCTGAGCTGGACGATCGTTAACTCTACGTCAAAGAGCGGCCCCTAGGGCGCTTGCTCCGCCCAACGGACCTGGGCAAACGCACATGACTGGCCAGGCCCAGGATTTGCAAAAGCCTGATGTGCTCCCAAGTCAGGTCGATCTGCCCTTTGTCGACGCCATGACGGGCCGAGTGGGGAAAGGCGTGGTGGTTGTTATGCCAACCCTCACCGAAGGTGAGCGCAGCCACCCAAGGATTGTTTTTGGAGTGGTCGCCGCTGTCATGGCTGACCTGGCCCCAGCGATGGGTGGCCGAATTCACCAGCCAGGTGCACTGGTAAACAATCGCCAAGCGCAGGGGGATGCCCCAAAGCACCAAGGACCAGCCACCCACGCCCGTGGCGTTGCCGACCCAATAGAGGAAAATCCCCAGGATCAGCTGCAAAGAAAGGAACCAACGGTTCAACCAGCGGTAATAAGGATCGACTGCGAGATCGCCCGTCAGACGGGGCACAGCAGCGAGGGCAGGAACCCCGACGAGCATCCAACCCATGTGGGACCACCAAAAGCCCAGATTGCTGTCGTGGTGGTCGACATCAGTGTCGGAAAACTTGTGGTGGTGCCGGTGCAAACCGACCCAGTCAATCGGGCCGTGCTGGCAGCTCAGGGCTCCGCAGGTGGCCAGGACACGCTCCAACCACTGGGGCACCCGGAACGAGCGATGGCTGAGCAGACGGTGATAGCCCAGAGTGACCCCCAGGCAAGCGGTGATCCAGTAGAGAATCAACAGGGTGACCATGGCCTGCCAGCTCCAAAAGCGTGGCAGCAGGGCCACTAGGGCCAGGCCATGGATCGCCGCCATGTACAGGATGACTCCCCAGCGTGCCCCGGGTGCCTCAGCGGGCCCGCTGTGCAAAGCCCTTGCGCGGCGAGGATCCAAACTGATTATGGCCGCTCGCCGGGTATGGAGCGCCTGGAGCCTGGCGGCAGCTCGGGGGGTACTGGTGGCGAGCATGAAGGCAGAAACGAAAATTAAGCTAGAATGATAGCAGTACGGATTCATATCAGATGGGATACCGAGCAGATATCGCATCAGGCCGCATCGCTTTTTCGCATCTGATTCGCATGTGGCATGCCCGCAACAGCTGGTCCCACCGAGTGCTGCCCTCCCTATCCGAACACTTCGATCTGGGGCGCGTCCACACTTCTCAACTATCGATGCTGCGTAACGGCAAACTGGCATCCCCTGGCCCCGAGGTGTTTTTGGCCCTGGGGGGCATCAACCGTTGGCTGTCCGAACAAGCGCCTGCAGGCAAGTTCGACCCGTCCCTCCTCCAGGTGACGCTGGCCGGCCACCCCGAACTGATCGACGCTCTGGCGACGGGCGCCGATGCGGTGCGAGACCCCCAAGGTGGGGTCCTCGGGGCGGGCGACCTGTTGGAGGTGTTTGTGGGCCTGCGGCCGGCACCCCCAGCCTTCAACCTCTCTATTAAAGAGGAGGAGGCCGCCACGCTTTCGGCGGCTTTGGCCGACTTATTGACGGCGGGGCGCCCCTGGCGCCAGTGCCGAGACGAGCTGCTGGTGGCCTATCCGGTAGGGCGACGCGGTCGACGGGAGCGCTTTGCTGCAGTCATGGCCGGCCAGCAGGAGTACGGCGCCACCGACCTTGAGGCGGAATTGCCTGACCTGCGGCGCACCCTGGCCCAATTAGGAGGCACGGGAACAGCGGAAATTGGGCCGGAACGCTTCTTGGAGCTCCTCCGCAATCGAGCCAAGTCCAGGGCCGATTCCGCCAGCACCCAGCTTCAAGGATTGGGTGATCTTGCCACCGCGATCCGCCGCGAACTGGCTGCGGGGTAATGGCTCGGGCCTTCCAGCGGCAAGATGACCACCCTCGCCTCCTTGGCCTTGACCACCAGTTGGGCCCGTGATCAAGTGGCCACAGCCCTAGAACAAATCGCCCCCCTGGTCCGGGCCCATACAGCCGCCATTCAGCCTCGGCTGGCCGCAGTGTTGGCTGCCATGGCCGCCGAGCGGGTCGGAACCCAGCACTTCGCTTCGGTGAGCGGCTATGGCCATGGGGACCAAGGCCGCGACACCCTGGATCGGGTCTTTGCCCGGGTGCTTCAAGCCGAAGCCGCCGCCGTAAGACTGCAATTCGTCAGTGGCACCCACGCGATCACCGCCGCCCTCTTTGGGGTGCTGCGCCCTGGCGACCGACTTCTGGCCCTCACCGGCCGTCCCTACGACACCCTGGAGGAGGTCATCGGGCTGCGAGGCAATGGCATGGGCTCTTTGGCGGACTTCGGCATCGTCTACGACGAACTGCCGCTAACCCCGGCTGGCCTGGTGGATGAAGCAAAGCTGGACACGGCCCTGTCGGTCCCCACCCGCATGGTGCTGATCCAGCGGAGTTGCGGCTACAGCTGGCGCCCCTCCCTCGGAGTGCGGGCCATCGGTCAGCTGTGTGAAAGGGTCAAGGCTCTTCAGCCCGACTGCCTTTGCTTTGTGGACAATTGCTACGGAGAGCTCGTGCAGGACCTGGAGCCCACCGCCGTGGGCGCCGATCTGATCGCCGGCTCCCTGATCAAGAACCTGGGGGGCACCATCGCCCCCGCCGGCGGGTATGTGGCCGGCCAGCGCCAGCTGGTGGAACAGGCCTGTTGTCGCCTGACGGCGCCAGGCATCGGCAGTGAAGGGGGCAGCAGCTTCGACCTCAACCGCCTGTTGTTTCAAGGGTTGTTCCTGGCACCCCAAATGGTGGCTGAGGCCCTCATCGGCGCCGAACTGGTCGCCACAGTGTTTGCCAATCTCGGCTATGTCGTCAGTCCCAAGCCAGGTGAGGAGCGCAGCGATGTCATCCAAGCTGTGCGGCTGGGCAGCGCTGAGGCTCTCAAAGCGGTGTGTCGGGCCTTCCAATCGGCCTCGCCGGTGGGCTCCTATCTCGACCCAGTGCCCGCGCCCATGCCCGGCTACGCCACCGACTTGGTAATGGCGGGGGGCACCTTCATCGACGGCAGCACCAGCGAATTCTCAGCAGACGCGCCCCTGAGGGAGCCCTTCGTGTTGTTCTGCCAGGGTGGCAGCCACCATGCGCACGCCGCCCTGGCCCTCGAGCGAGCCCTACCCGCCCTGGTGGAGGGGGTCGCCAGTAGGGCTTAACCAGCCACTTCAGGCGTAACCCCTGCCAGAGTGGCCTTTCCCCCGCTTCCGCCCCGGGCCATGGCGCTCTCCTTCCCCACCGACTGCCGCTACGCCGATAGCCACGAATACACCCGTCCCGAAGGCGATCTGGCCCGGGTGGGCATCAGTGCCTTCGCCGTCGATCAGCTCGGAGACATTGTCTTTGTGGAGCTACCCGAGGTGGGGACCGCCGTGACCCAAGGGCAAAGTTTCGGCACGGTGGAGTCGGTCAAGGCCGTGGAGGAGCTAGTGGCTCCGATCACGGGGACCGTGAAGGCGCGCAATGAGGCCGTGCTTGCCAATCCTGAAGAGTTGCAGAACGACCCCTACGGCGAAGGCTGGTTGCTGGTGGTGGTTCCAAGCGACGCCAGCGAAATCGACACCCTGATGGATGCCGCCACATATCAAGGCAAAGTCGACGGCCACTGATGGCCTGGTGATGCGTACAGCTGGCGAGGCGACCCGAGCACATGACATCCTTCTTTTAAAATCTTTATGATTCGGGCACTTGGCTGATCGCCTGTGAGCGCCCCGTTTCTCGTGCGGCACCTGGGTCCGGGTCCTGACGAACAACGGCAGATGCTGGAAGAGCTTGGGTTGGATTCCCTCGAATGCTTGGCGGCCCAGATCGTTCCGGCCGATATCCTCCTGCCCCGGCCGGCCGCAGCTGAAGGGTTGCCTTTGGCTTGCGGCGAAGCCGAGGCCTTGGCCGAACTAGCCCAGATCGCTGCCGCCAACCGTTCCTGTCGGAGCCTGATCGGACTTGGGTACCACGGCACCGCCACGCCGGCCCTGATTCAGCGCCACGTCCTCGAAAATCCCTGTTGGTACACCGCCTACACGCCCTACCAAGCCGAGATCGCCCAAGGACGGCTGGAGGCCCTGCTCAACTACCAGACCCTGGTGAGCGAACTCACCGGTTTGCCCATTGCCAATGCCTCGCTGCTGGATGAGGCCACCGCAGCGGCAGAAGCCATGGCCATGGCGCTGGCGGTCAGCCGCCGCAGCGAAGCCCGCAGGTTTTTGGTGGATCAGGAGGTGTTGCCCCAGACCCTGGCAGTGTTACGCACCCGGGCCGAACCCCTCGACATCAGCATCGAATTGGTCCCGGCCACTGATCTGGCCAGCCGCTGTGCCGAAGGGCTAGGGAGCTCCGCTTTGCCAGCCGATGCCTTCGGCTTGCTACTGCAACTGCCAGGCACGGCAGGGGGTTTGTGGAACCCCAGCCCCCTGCTGGCTGCGGCCCGCGATGCTGGGATTATTACCACGGTGGCTATCGATCCGCTGGCCCAAGTTCTACTGGCACCGGTCGGCTCCATGGGCGCCGACATCGCCATTGGCAGTCTGCAGCGCTTCGGTGTGCCGATGGGCTTCGGGGGGCCCCATGCTGCTTTCTTCGCAACCAGCGACGATTACAAGCGCCACATCCCCGGACGCCTGGTGGGCCAGTCCCGCGATGCCGAAGGCAACCCTGCCCTGCGTCTGGCCCTGCAGACCAGGGAGCAGCACATCCGTCGTGACAAGGCCACCAGCAACATCTGCACCGCCCAGGTGTTGCTGGCGGTCATGGCCAGCTTCTACGCCATCCACCACGGCCCCGAGGGGCTGGGCGCCATCGCCCGAACGG
>JBIIRU010000107.1:0-8098 GCA_044341355.1 Cyanobium sp.
CGCAGGCTGACTTGGACCATCGATGAACATGACGCTCCAATGGGGCCATGTTTGTTGCTGCAAAGAAGAAACCAGCCGAGGCAGCAATAGATAGGAATCAAGAGTGGGTACAACGACAACAATCGACGGAACGGGAAATCCGGCAGACGAAGCCATTAGCCGCGCCGGCGAATCAATACATCGTCGAGAACGAGAAGATCCATTTTGGTGCGCAAAAAACAATCGAGAGCCTGGGAAGGGGTACAGACAATCGGTTCGTTTTCATTAAATGAAGTGTTCAGAACCATCGGCACTCCAGTGAGATCACGAAAGGCGCGAATCAAGCGGTAATACCGGCCGTTATCAGTCTCGGTCACAGTTTGCAAGCGCCCCGTACCATCGACATGGGTGACAGCCGGGATCAGAGGACGCTTGTCCTCCCGAATCGGATACACCTGCATCATAAAAGGCACATCGCCATCAAGACTGAACCATTCAGAGACAGCTTCCCGAAGAACCGAGGGGGCAAAGGGGCGAAAGGACTCGCGTCGTTTGATCTTGAGATTGAGGATGTCCTTCATGTCGGCCCGGCGCGGATCCCCCAGGATCGAGCGGTGACCAAGGGCCCTAGGGCCCCATTCCATCCTGCCTTGGAACCAGCCGATCACGAGTCCCTCACTGATGGCGCCAGCCACTGCTGAGCAAATCTCCCCATCCGAGAGAGTCTGGATAGAACAACCCGCCGCCGCCAGGGCCGATTTTGAAGCGGGTTCCGCAAGCAGCGTCTCGATGGCCCCGGGGGTAGGGCGACTGCCCAGGTAGGCCGTGGCCATAGGGCGACTGCGGGAGGCTTGGCCCTGGCGATTCCATACTTCAAGAGCCGCACCCAAGGCGCCGCCTGCGTCCCCGGCAGCCGCCTGCACGTAGACATGGCGAAAGGGGGTGGCCACGGTCACCTTGCCATTGGCCACCGAATTGGCCCCACACCCCCCGGCAATACAGAGGTTGTCGCTGGGATGGAGTTGATGCAGCGAACGCAGGAGGTGGAAAAACGCTTCTTCATACATCGCTTGCGCCGATCGGGCGATGTCCTTATGGCGTTGATCAAGGGGCTCGTCCAATCTACGGGCCGGTCCCAGCAGGTTCTCCAAAGCAGGACTCCAATGGCGGCCCACCTCGGGGATGCCGTGGCTCCATTGATGGGGCAAATTCTGGCCAGCATGCTGGAAGTAAGTCAGATCGAGGTTGTAAGTACCATCGTCCTGCAACCTCACCAACTTTCTCATCTGAGAAAGCCAACTGGGCTGGCCATAGGGGGCAAGACCCATGACCTTGTATTCATCACCATAGTTGGGAAAACCTAGAAACTGCGTGATTGCCGTATAGAAAGCGCCCAAAGAATGGGGAAAATAAATCTGACCGTCAATGGTTAACTCGGTCCCATTACCATAACCCCATGCCCCGCTGGCGAAATCTCCGAAACCATCTACAGACACCACAGCGGCCTCCTTAAAAGAGGAGGCGTAATAGGCAGAAGCCAGATGGGCACGGTGATGTTCGACAAAATGCAGCTCGGCGCGCAGTGGCTGACCGGGAAATGCGGTGGCGAGTTGCTGGGCCAGACCCGACCGTTCCCGTTTATTGCGCCAGCGGCTCAAGATAAACCGAGGATCGGGACGGCTGGCCAACGTGTAAGCGATCTTGCGCCAACGATGGGCACCTGGGAAGGAATTGATGGCGATGTGATCTAAATCTTCAAAGCGCAAGCCCCCATCCTCCAAACACCAACGGATGGCCTCACTGGGAAAGCCAGCCCAATGTTTGATACGACGAAAGCGCTCTTCCTCAGCAGCGCCAAGGATCTCTCCATCACGGATCAAAGCGGCGGCAGCGTCGGCGTGGAAAGCATTGATGCCGAGAATCAGGGTCATGACAAGGGCAGTTCGATCGCAAGGTGTTGGCGGAGCCACTGTTCAAGCACCATCAGGCTCCAGCGGCGGTACCAGGGCGCAAGGTCCAGGCCGGCCGGGGTAGCTGGCAGGCGCAGAGTAAGCCGGGATGATGGGTCATCGAGCCATAACTGAAACGGGAAGCGGAAACCCTGTTTGGGCCGCTGCCTGAACCACTCGGGCAATTCCGGCACCGCTTGCTGCAGGAGGCCCTTGCCGGGGGCTAGCCGCAGCGAGGCGGGAATGGGAGCCAGGGCAGTCTGAAGACGGGCATCGACAAAGGGAAGCCGCAGTTCCAGGGCCGCGGCCATGGCCATGACATCGCTGTCGGGAAGAAGCTGGTTGCGGAGGTAGCGAGTGCCCTCAAGCCATGCAACTTCATCACGTTCGGAACCTGGTGGAGGCTCCTGCAAAGCATTCCCCGCACCGGCACTCCCAGAATGGAAACCCCAATGGCTCAATAACTGGTTGACTTCCCGCATGGTGAAAAGGGACCGCACACAGCCATAGGCACGAGCCATAGACGCAGGTGACTCAAGCAAGTCCGCCAAGCGTTGACGCCGGTGTTGATGGCCGCCAGGCCCGTGACGCATCACAGCCGCCCCCACCGGGCCGGCTAGGCCGAGGCGACGGCGCCAACGCCGTAGGCGAGGAACCATCCGAAAACTCGGATATCCCCCAAACAATTCATCTCCACCAAGGCCGGATAGGGCTACCTTCAAGCCCTGCGCTTGGGCGAGACGGGAAACACACCAGGTGTTGTAGCCATCGATAGAAGGTTGATCCTGGCTGGCCAAAAATTCGGGCAACCAATCCCTCGCCTGACTGGCAGAAAGCTTAAGAAGCGTGTGCTCACCGCCAAAGTGGGACGAGATTCGGGCCGCTGGCTCGGATTCATCGAAACCGGCAGCCCCCGCATCGTCGAATCCGATCGTGAAGGTATGCAGCCCGCGGGGAGCGAGGGCAAGTATGGCAGCTGAATCAAGACCCCCACTTAGAAAAAGCCCAACACGTACATCGCTGACCATGTGGGCAGCGACAGAATCCTCCAAGGCTGACCGGGCCAGAGCCCCAGCCCCAGCCTGGGTCCAGTCCCCACAGGGAGCCGGCAGGCTTTCTGGCAAAGGGCCGAAGGAATGAATCCGCAAGCAACCGGCTTCCCATTGGGCTACAGCACCTGCGGGCAGACGAAAAACCCCCTCCACCAGGGTGGCAGGTTCCGCGACAGAACCAGCACCGAGGAACCCAGCAAGAGCCGCCTGATCCAGGCGGCAGGGCATCAAATCACTGGCCAGAAGGGCCCGCAGTTCTGAGGCAAAAACCAGTTCGCCCGCAGGCCCATGCCAGTAATAAAGCGGCTTGATGCCATGGGGATCCCGGGCCAGTAGGGCACGGCGCTCCAGGGTGTCGTAAAGACAAAAGGCATACATCCCCCTCAGATCGCGCAGACCCTCGATTCCATAGCGAATCATCCAGGCCAGCAGGACCTCCGTATCTCCATTGCCATGGAAACGCTCACCCACTTGGAGTAGTCGCTGGCGCAGCTCATGATGGTTATAGATCTCGCCGTTAAAGACCAACCACCATCGGCCGCAGGCAGACGCCATGGGCTGGTGACCGGCCGCAGAGAGGTCGAGTATGGCTAGTCGGGTGTGGACTAAACAGGCGGATCCATCACGCCAAAGTCCAGAGTCATCGGGACCTCGATGGTCGAGGTGGGGACGAACCCGCTCGGCGAATCCATCAGCGGAACGGCCTAACAATCCGGCAATGCCGCACATTTAGGCTGCCCCCGAGGCGGAGAAAAAACTGGGATCCATGGCGGCTAACTGCTCACGCACAATTTGACGCGCCGAATTAAAGCTGGCGTTGGTTTCAATCCAGACAACGGCAGCTGCTCCACAGGCCTGGCGATGGGCACGATCTATGCACATCGAGGAGATCGCTGCCGCCATGGACACCGGGTCACTGTCCACAAGATCTCCATTGATTCCAGGCTGTACGTAATCCTCGGGGCCGCCGCAGCGGGTGCTGATCACGGGCACGCCACAGGCCATGGCCTCGAGGGCAGCGATGCAGAGACCCTCCTGATGGGAGGGAATGACAAACACATCAAACCCCTGAAGTACCGGCGCCAACTCCTGGCGACTAAGCGTAGGTAAACAACGGGTCACCTTGGTCAAACCTCTTTGACGCAGATGCTCCTGCAATACGTTCGTATCCATCTCACCCACCAGATCCAGTTGGACGGGACGCCCAGCAGCAACCAATACCTGAACGGCATCAAGAAGGAGTTCGATGTTCTTGCGGGGGTCGGCATAGCGGCCCGCGAAACCAATCTTCCAGGGCTGGAGCAGCTCTGGGACGGGGAAAAAGATTGAGGGGTCGACTGGCATCAAAAGCACTCCATCCATCGGACGGGAGGCAATGGTTTGAAGAGCCTGGGAGGTATATGAACTCAGTGCCAGGATGCGGCCTCCAGGGGCCCTGAGGATCTGGCGTTCGAGGCGTCGTAAAACCGGGCCGTTAAGCCCCCGATCCAGAAGACGCCGCGGCAATGAAAACCCCAGAACCCTCTGGCTTCGATCCGCTTCCCAGGGAGTCGCCACCCATGCCAAGAAGGGCAGGCCCAGACGAGCGTAGGGGGCTGCACAAAGAGGGTTGCCGGTGACGCTGAGGTGAAAACGGCAATCGGCGATCAAGGAGCGCCAATGGCGCCTAGGGAGGTAATGGGTAAATTCAAGCTCTGGCAACCAGGCACCTAATCCATGGCCTTGATGCCCTTCGTAAACCGAACGGCGCACCAAACCAGGACGCCGTCCGCTAGGCAGGCCGTAGAGGGGAACAGAAAGAGTCGGCTGACGGCTCCAGGGTTCGTACCAGGCGAACACAGGTTCGATGCCGAGCTCCACGAGAATGCGGGCCATGCACAGGGTCATGGTAGGAACCCCGCCATCAATGGGCTCAATGGTAGTGATCAGGGCCTTGGGGCGATCATGGGTACGGCGTTCCTGCTCTCTAGGGCTGGTCTGCACGGCGAGTGACTCCAGAATGGGGATCACGGTTTCAGCCAGGAAAACAGATCCCTGTTGTCACGCACCCAGCGAATCAGATCACGAACGCCGTCACTGACACCAATCTGGGGGCTCCAACCCAAAAGGGTCTGGGCCTTGCGGATGTCACAAACGAATACCGGTTGATCACCGGGACGGGAAGCACCGGAAAGGGGGTTGATGCTTACCTTGAGCTCATCCTCCAAAAAGCTGAGCAAGTCACGCAGGCAGAGGGTGTTGGTGGGTCCGCCACCGATGTTGAAAGCCTGACCGCTGATCTCAGCTTGATTTACCCAAGCAGCCTCATAAGCACGGGCCAAATCCTTGACGTTGAGAACGTCCCGTGTCTGCCAGCCATCTCCATACAAGGTGATGGGACGATCAAGAAGGGAAGCAATACTGAACCAGGCCACCCAACCCTGATCCTCAATCCCAAACTGGCGCTGCCCGTAAATACACGACTGGCGAAATGCACAGGTTCGCAGGTCGTAAATACGAGCGTAATCAATGGTGTACTGATCCGCAACGCCCTTGGAACAGCCGTAGGGAGAATGGAAATCAAGCGGTTGGGTCTCTGGGACTCCTAAGGGCAAATCCCGGAAGGCATAGCCATGGTCTCCGAGCTGGACAGCCACAGATTCCATGCCTCCGTAAACCTTGTTTGTCGAGGCATACACAACAAAGCATTCTGGCGAATGGAGACGGATTGCCTCCATAACATTAAAACTTCCGAGAGCATTAATCTCAAAATCCTCGCGCGGATCGTTATAGGAGGTAGTCACTGCAACCTGGGCAGCCAAATGCAGAAGCATGGAGGGTTGCATCTTCCTCACCGCACTGGCGATGGCCTCAGAATCGCGAATATCGACGCGTTGGAAGGAAATGGATGGATGCTGGGTGAGAAGCCATTGAAGGTTTTGGTCCGTGCCTCGGCGAGAAAGATTATCAAGAACGGTGACGTCCCAACCCAAGGCTGCGAAATGAAGGGCAGAGTTGACACCAATGAAGCCGGCGCCGCCGGTGATCAGGATCGAAGGCATCGATCAGTTACAAAGGACAGGGAAAGTAGAACAGGAATGGGATCAGGAACGAAATCCAGATCGTGTAATCAGGGAGAGCGTAAACGCTTGGGCTGATCAAAGACCTTTGGATCGGGATCTCGGCGCATGGCCCTGGTTTCTAACAGCATCAGCTTGAGCAGAATTTCGGCATAACAACGCTGAAACGCATAGGTCCAGCCTTGCCAACCATCAAGAATGCCTCCATTAACAAAAAGACACAGCACCAAGGCGGCCAGAGGAGCGAGTGGCGTTTTCAGCCGCAAACGGTCCGCGATGGACAGTTGGCTTGATGGGGTGGTCTGAAGTTTTCGCGTTTCAATAGTCAGATAACCCAATTGGGAAGCCAGCCACCGTTCAAGTGGCTTGCGGTCATCGTGAAGGATTGGGTTGAGTAAGCGCCCGACCTTGCCCGGAACATCAACACGATGCCCATGTCCATCATTGCGGTATCTGGCCCCAGCAATTCGATACATACAAATCCGCGGTGGCAACAAAGTACCACGCAATGGTTTGCCAGCAATACAATAGCGGAAGGGTACCGCAAAACCAGCAAACTGCATCTTATCAGCCACGCGAAAGCAGGTACAGATTTCCTCTGCAAGGGCAGGAGTCACAACGTAATCAGCATCAAGACTGAGGACCCATTCAGTCCTGATGAGATTAAGGCCAAAATTGCACTGGTCCGCAAAACTGTCAAAAGGTCGGTGCCGGACAGTTACGGTCGGCTCAGATGCCAGTATCTCTAGGGTGCGGTCGGTACTACCGCTATCGATGGCAAGAATACTTGGAACCCACTTAAGAGCAGCCAATGTACGCTCAATATTGGGTTCTTCGTTGTAAGTCAGCAACAAAACAGTAAGTGGAAGAGGAAGAGGAAGAGCAGGTTTTACCCGCTTCAAATCTGAATAATCTATCAAGATACCCCCCCCCTGGCCAAAAAAGAGGGATTTGACTTTTGTAGCTGCAAACGACCGTAAACAAGTACGGGAACAGCCAACATCGACCCAACTGAAAAACCCAACATGATAAGTATAAAGGGATCACTGTATAACTGGGCCGCAGAGAAGAAGAGAACTATGTTGGCAAGACCAAAAGAGAGAGTGCCCGCAACCAAGGCAATCTCCTCAGAAGGCAAAAAACGAATTAACCTAAAATTACGCCACAGCATTTGCAAAGAAACGAGAAAAATCCAGCCAATCATAAGAATTCCAGGGATGCCAAGCTCTACAACAAGCCGCCCTCCACCTCCTTCGGCAACGAAACCCAAACTACGTATGACGGCACGGTTGACACCAGCATCGAAATTACCCAGGTTTGATCCTGCCCCCAATCCCAAACCAAGCCCGCCGCCCACATCGAAACCTTTTAAAAAAGCATTCAAACCCTGAGATTGAATACGATCTCCAAGTTCGTTCGATGAAGTGGATGAGCGACTAAGAAAAATTTCAAAATTTGAACCCAGTAAATCAAGCAAGAACATTGAAACAACAGCAAAAGATAATCCAACTCCTCCCAAGACTGACATGATAACCCTCTCACGTGAGGCAGGACTTGATAAACGGCTAAAAACTAATAGATAAATTCCAAGAAAAGCTACAATCAATACCTGAGATTTGCGACGACCAGTAGTAACGGAAAGCACCGAAAAAATAACAGCTATAGATATATAAAAAATTTGCCAACCAACATCTCGATCAGAAAAAGTTAATAGGATGCTGAAACACGCTGCAGCAGCCAAATGCCAAGAAGCAATTTCACTTGTTCGCCAAAAGCCCGAGGCACCAGATTTCGACCCACCTTCGAATGTAATCAAAATACCCGTACCCACTTCATCAAACAGTGGAATATCTACTCCTCGAAAATCAAGTAAAACAGTAAAAGCAAAAATGGAACTCAAAATTAGATAAAAAATAATAATACGGCGCAAGAGTGACAGATCACGGCCTACGTGAAACCCAACCCAAAGGGCAATCGCTGGGGCAATATAGAAGGATAAGCCAATAGCCACAAGAGATGGACTTCCAAAACGCAAGAATGAATTGACCGCTTGAGCTAA
>JBIIRU010000108.1:0-8021 GCA_044341355.1 Cyanobium sp.
CTGGTTCCGCAGGCGCTGTAAGCACAAAATCCATGCTGATCGAAAAGCGGCGATCGTCGTCATCGTTGTTCTCCAGCACGGCGTGATCGATGCAAGCGGGAAACAACACCAGCAAACCCGCCCGGGGCGCCACATCAAACCAGGGGGCATTCCACTGCTGGGCGCCGGCATGGTTAGCACCGGCATAGTTAGCACCAGCAAGGTAGGCGCGGATCGGCCCGCCGTGGCCCACCGCCAGGCCCGGCACCAGCTCGTTGTACTGGCGCTGGGGCCAGAGGCGCAGGCACCCGCTGCGGCCGCTGCCGTCACCATTGAGGTAATAGACAGCGCTCAGGTGGGCATTGGGATGGTGGTGCCGTCCCACCACCTGGCCCGCCTCACCCACCACCGGCCAGCAGCGCTGCAGGTGCAATGCCACCGCCGCCGGATCAAACCCCAGCGCCTGCAGGTAGGTCCAGACATGGCCCTCCAACCGGCTGATCAGGGGCGCGAAGGCGGCGTGGCGCTGCAGTTGATCGACACCGTTGAGGTCGCCTGTCCAGGCGCAGAGCTGATCGGGGTTGGACTCCGCCTCTCCCCTCAAGGCCAAAATTGCCCTCATCATCAGGGCGGCTTCGAGCGGATCAGCGGGCAGGGCCACCTGGCCGAGAGCCAAGGCAAACAAAGGCTGGAGGGTCACAGCAGGGGATGTCATGGCCATCGATCCAGCGCACAGCGACCCCGATCCTGCCTTGGGCCCCCACCGCCATCCCACCGACCTAACCTGACCCTGATGGCTCCCAGTTCCAGCACCAGCCCCAGCCCGATCATCCGCGCCGACGGGCTCAGCAAGACCTACCGCGTGGCCACCAAGGACCCGGGCCTTGCCGGCACCCTGCGCCATTTCCTGCAGCGGCGCTACAAAGATGTCCCGGCCGTGCGCGATGTCAGCTTCCAGATCCAACCCGGTGAAATGGTTGGCTTCCTGGGCCCCAATGGCGCCGGCAAGACCACCACCCTCAAGATGCTCACCGGCCTGATCCATCCCTCCGCCGGCAAGGCGTTGGTGGCCGGCTACACCCCGCACCGCCGCCAAGCCAATTTTTTGCGCCGTATCACCCTGGTGATGGGGCAGAAACAGCAGTTGCTCTGGGACCTGCCGGCCCTCGATTCCCTGCGGGTCAACGCCGCCGTGTACGGCATCGATGAAGCCGAGAGCCGCCAACGCATCCACGACCTGGCCGAGATGCTCGATCTAGGTGCAGAACTCAAGCGGCCCCTGCGCAAGTTGTCGTTGGGCCAGCGCATGAAGACCGAACTGTTGGCGGCCCTGTTGCATCGCCCCGAGGTGCTGTTTCTCGACGAACCCACCCTCGGCCTTGATGTCAATGCCCAGGCCCGGGTGCGCTCCTTTCTGGCGGATTACAACCAACGCTTTGGCGCCACCGTGCTGCTCACCAGCCATTACATGGCCGACATCACCGCCCTTTGCCCCAGGGTGCTGCTGATTCACGAGGGCCGCCTGTTCCACGACGGCAGCCTCGATGCCCTCACCCAGCGCCTTGCCCCTAGCCGGGAGGTGCGACTCGAACTGGCCGAACCCTGGCCGCTTGAATCCCTGCGCGCCTACGGCGAAGTCGAAAGCTGCGAGGGCATGGTGGTGCGCCTGTTGATCCGCCGCGACGCCCTCACCGCTGCCGTATCACGGCTGCTCGCCGATTTGCCGGTGCGGGACCTGGAGGTGCGCGATCCCCCCATCGAGGAACTGATCGGCGGTTTGTTTGTGCAAGGAACCCTGTCGTGAGAAATACTGCCGTGAACAGACGTGCCGTGAGCAGCCCAAAAATCAGGCCCCTGCACTCGCTTCAGCATGGCTGGCGGGTGGCCCGGGCCCTGTTCGCCAGCCAGTACGCCTTGATGCTCGAATATCGGGCCGAAATTGTGCTGTGGGCCCTAGCCGGCATGGTGCCGTTCATCATGCTGGCGATCTGGATCGAGTCCCCCGCCGGCGCTGCCATGGGCATGGGCCCCACCCAACTAGCCCGCTATTTCCTGGCCGCCTTCGTGGTGCGCCAGTTCACCGTCGCCTGGGTGATGACGGTCTTTGAGGAGGACGCCCTGCAAGGTCGACTCTCTCCCATGCTGCTGCAGCCCCTGCATCCCTTCTGGCGCTACCTGGCCTCCCATGTTGCCGAGCAGGCGACTCGGCTGCCCTTTGTCGCCTTGATCGCAACCCTGTTTTTCCTGGTGCTTCCCTGGGCGTTCTGGCTGCCCAGCCCCCAACGGGCCCTGCTGACCTTGGCGGCCACCTTCTTGGCCTTCGTGCTCAACTTTTTGATCCAGTGCACCATGGCCTGCATGTGCTTCTGGAGCGACCGGGTCAACGCCCTTGAGCGCTTGATCTACATCCCCATACTGTTCCTCTCCGGCACGGCGGCCCCCCTTGAGGCCTTCCCTCCAGCCCTGCGTCGACTGGCCGAAGCGACACCATTTCCCCTGCTGGTGAATTTCCCGGCCCAGTTGCTCTCGGGTGGGGAAGTGCAGGTCGCCGCCGGATTCACCGCCTTAGCTATCTGGATCACCGGCCTGTTCCTGCTGATGACGCTGTTGTGGCGCATCGGGGTCAAGCGTTATGGAGCGATGGGAGCCTGATGGGCAACCCGCTTGGCCGCTACCTGTTGACGCTGCGCCGCCTTTGGGGCACCTCCCTGGCTATGCAGTTCGAATACCAGGCCAACCTGGTGCTCGAGGTGGTTGCGGCAGTCGCCAACCTGCTCGGCAGCCTGCTGCTGCTGTCGTTGTTCTATGGCGAAGGGCGAGCGCTGGGGGGGTGGAGCTGGCCCCAGGCCCTTGTCGTTTTAGGGGTCTACACCCTGCTGGAGGGGATCACCAGCACCTGGCTGCGCCCCAACCTCAGCACGATTGTGGGCCATGTGCAGCAGGGGACCCTGGATTTTGTGTTGTTAAAACCCATCGATAGCCAGTTCTGGCTCTCCACCACCCGGATTTCGCTGATGGGCCTGCCCGAAATCGCCACCGGCCTGGGCCTGATGATCTGGGCGGCAGGGCAGGCCGGCATCAGGATTACTCCCTGGCTGTTGATCCAGACCCTGCTGATGCTGGTGGCCAGCGGGCTGCTTTTATACAGCCTTTGGTTTCTGGTGTCGACGACCAGTATTTGGTTTGTCAAAACTTGGAATGCCACCGAAGTCCTGCGCGCCGCCTTGAGCTCTGGCCGCTATCCGATCAGCGCCTTTCCGACGGCCGTCAGAAGGTTTTTCACCATGGTGCTGCCGGTGGCCTTTCTCACCACCGTGCCCGCTGAAGCCATGCTCGGCCGCCTGACCCTGCCCTGGCTACTGCTGTCCTTGATGGTCGCCAGCATTAGCCTGGCCCTCAGCCGCGCCTTCTGGCAATTTGCCCTGCGTTTTTATACCTCGGCCTCCAGTTAGATCACAAAACCTTCTAAGTTCTGGCCATCAGTAGATTCTGATGGGCTGATAAGGGCTGGCAAGCCAGTGGGAGCGCAAAGGGGGCCGCACGCTATGGCAGGGCGCAGTCGCATAGCAAGGCAAGCTAGGAAAAAGCCGGTCCTTAAGACCGGCCCTTCGCTTGTAATTGCTTGGCAAAATCAGACCGTGCCGGAACCAGCAACAACCTCAAGAATTTCCTGAGTAATGGCAGCCTGACGAGCCTTGTTGTAATCCAACGTCAACGTCTTGGCCAAGGCCTTGGCGTTGTCACTGGCGTTATTCATGGCCGTCATCCGGTTGGCCAGTTCGCTGGCGGCGGCCTCTTGCAAGGCACGCAACAACTGGTTGTTCAGGTAGAGGGGCAGCAAGGCATTAAGTAGCTTCTCCGGACCCTGTTCAAAGACGAAATCAGAGGGCAGGGCAGTCTGGGTGTTTGCTACTTCAACGGTTTCGACCGTTAGCTTGCCATCCTTAGTTACGAGGCGAAACAGCTCGTCGTCAGGGTCAGCAATGTCCTGGGGATCCAGGGGCAGTAGGGTCTGACAAACGGGTGAGGAACTAACAAGGTTGATGAATTTGGTGTAGATGATCTCAACCCGGTCACTAGCACCGGAAAGAAAATCAGCCAAGACTTCAGAGGCCACCTTATTAGCATCAGCGGCGGTCGGTACTTGTTCCAGGCCAGTAAAGGTAGCTTGAATGGGATAGCTACGATTGGTGAAATAGGTGATGGCCTTACGTCCAAGCAGCACAAGATCAACCTCGTATCCCTGGCGCTTGAGCTCAGCGAAGCGCAGCTCAGTTTTCTTGATCACCTGGGAGTTATAGCCCCCGCAGAGACCCCGATCACCCGTCACCGATAGCAGGGTGATCTTGCGAACTTCACGGGTCGCCAACAAGGGCGAATCAGTGTTTTCAAAGGCGAGGCGCGATTCCAGGTTCTGTAGAACCCGAGCCAGACGGTCTGCAAAGGGTCTGCTGCGCAACACCTGCTCTTGGGCCCGGCGCACCTTGGCGGCGGCCACCAAGCGCATGGCTTCAGTGATCTTGCGAGTGTTCTTGACGGAGCTGATCCGATCTCGGATGTCCTTGAGATTCGCCATGGCTGGTTCCTCAGGCTGCCGCCAGCATGGAAGCCTTGACTTCAGCAATGGCCTCCTTCAAGGTGGCTTCAGCATCTTCAGCCAATTGCTTTTCAGTCATCACCTTGCTGATGAAATCAGGCTTGTTGGTTCTGAGGTAATCACGCAATTCCCGAGAGAACTGGGTGACTTGATCCACAGGTACATCATCAATCAAACCCTTGACACCGGCGTAGACGATGGCAACCTGCTCGGCCAAGTTGAGGGGACTGAACTGGGGCTGCTTCAGCAGTTCGCGCAGACGCTTACCGCGGCCCAGCTGGGCCTGGGTGGCGGCATCCAGGTCGGAAGCGAATTGGGAGAAGGCGGCCAATTCGTCAAACTGGGCCAGTTCCAGCTTCAAGGTACCAGCGATTTTCTTAATGGCCTTGGTCTGGGCGGCACCACCAACCCGGCTGACGGAAATACCCACATTGATGGCAGGACGCAGACCGGAATTGAACAGGTCAGAGCTGAGGAACACCTGACCATCCGTGATCGAAATCACATTGGTGGGGATATAAGCGGAGACGTCACCGGCCTGGGTTTCAATAATCGGCAGGGCGGTCATGCTGCCTTTGCCCATGGCATCGGAAAGCTTGGCGGCCCGCTCCAGCAGGCGGCTGTGGCAATAAAAAACGTCACCGGGATAAGCCTCACGCCCTGGGGGACGGCGCAGCAGCAGCGACATCTGGCGGTAGGCCTGGGCCTGTTTGGTGAGATCGTCATAGATAACAAGGGTGGCCTTGCCCTTGTACATAAACGACTCAGCAATGGCGGCCCCTGTATAGGGAGCCAGATATTGCATTGCCGCAGCTTCCGAAGCGCTGGCAGCAACCACTACGGTGTACTCAAGGGCACCACGTTCGCGCAGAACCTCAACCACATTGGCCACCGATGCCGACTTTTGCCCGATCGCCACGTAGACGCAAACGACATCTTCACCCTTCTGGTTGATGATCGTATCGATAGCAATGGCGGTCTTGCCCGTCTGACGATCGCCGATGATCAACTCGCGCTGGCCACGGCCGATCGGGATCATGGCGTCAATCGCGGTGATCCCGGTTTGCATCGGCTCATGCACCGACTTGCGCTGGATGATCCCCGGCGCCATCGATTCAATCAGACGGGTCTCGGTGGTTGCGATCGGCCCTTTGCCGTCGATTGGTTGACCCAAGGAATTCACCACCCGGCCCAACATGGCATCACCCACCGGAACGGCGGCGATTTTGCCAGTTGCCTTGACCGTGCTGCCCTCCTGAATGCCCCGACCTTCGCCCATCAACACTGCGCCGACGTTGTCGTCCTCAAGATTGAGGGCGATCCCTTCGGTGCCGTCCTCAAACTGGACTAGCTCCCCCGCCATGACCTGCTCCAGGCCATACACACGGGCGATGCCATCACCTACCTGGAGGACACTACCGACGTTGCTGACGGAGACAGACTTGTCGTAGTCGGCAATCTGCTGCTTGAGGATGGCGCTGATCTCGTCGGGCCGGATGGAAACCATGGGTGGGAAGTCCCCGGAGGGGAGGTGATGGAGGGGTAAGGGGGGAGAGAAGAGGCAGGAACCTCAGCTGGCCGCAGCCAGTTCGAGGGCCAAACGACGCACCTGGCCAGCTAAGGAGCTGTCGATCACCTTGGAACCAACTCGGATCACGAAACCGCCAATCAGGTTGGGATCCACCTGCACGACCGTCTCGACCTTGTCGGTGCCAGCAACCGCTTTGACCTTTTCGACCAACTGGGCCTGTTGATCGTCACTTAGGGGTGTGGCCGCCGTGATGGTCGCCAGGGCAATGCCGTTCTGGTCACGATGAAGCTCAAGCAGGCGCTCAAGAACCGCATCAAGGAAACCGATGCGCTGGCGATCGGAGAGGAGCTTGAGCAGATTGAGGAAATTGGGGGAGATCTCAGCAGCGAAGATTTTCTCCAATGCCGCCTTTTTGGCTTCGGGCTCAAGCACTGGCGAAGCCATCGCCTCCCTTAGCTCGGAGGAGCCATTCCAAATCTCAAGCACTTGACGGGCCTGGAGAATCACTGTTTCAGTGTCACCCGCAGCATCGCAGAGCTGCAGAAAAGCTTCTGCGTAAGGGGTGGTGATTGAGTTGAGCAGAGGCATCTCAGGAATTCCCCAGCGATTGGATGGACTGGTCAATGAGACTGGCCTGGGCCTTGTCATCAAGCTTGCCGGTCAACCCTGCCAGGGCCTGTTCGACGGCTTGGCGGGCCGTTTCACGCCGCAACTGGGCACTCACCCTGGAAGCCTCGTTGGCCAGATCAGAGCTGGCGGACTCCTTAATACGAGCGATTTCATCGATGCTGCGGCGCTCGCTTTCCTCGCGAATGGCGGCAGCGCGGGCGGTGCCGTCCAGCACGATCTTCTCGGCCCGCTGCTGAGCCTGAGTAAGCCCCTGCTGGGCCTCGGCCAAAGCAGTAGAGGCAATGGCGAGCCTTTCCTCTGCATCTTTCAGGTCGCCAAGAATGCTTGTGCGACGACGCTCAAGAATTCCGCCTAGAAAACCCTTCAAAAACCACACCGTAGCGGCAATCAACACCGCCAAATTAATAATATTGGTCTCAAAAAGATTGAGATTCAGACCAAAGCCAGCGTGACTGGCAAATAAATGCAGAACAGGGAAGGTAGACATCAGGCGGGCAGCAGGCGATCAACAATCATCTGACCCAGACTTTTGGCTTCGGTGCCCAATAGGCCCAGGGCCTTCTCGCGTTCCGCATCAATTTCGCGACGGGCTGTTTCGCGAGAGGCATTGGCTGCGGCAGTGGCTTCTGAAAGAGCCACTCGATGCAATTGCTCCATCTCCTGTTCGGCTTCAAGAATCACCTGTTGGGATTGCAGGCGAGCTTCCTTGAGGCGATCCTTGAGATCAGCCTCCAAGCGTTCCGCTTGGGCCAGCTTTTCCTTGGCGGCGGCACGGCTGGTGTTGACGTATCCCTCACGTTCCTCAACGGCTTTGCCGACGGGACGGAAAAACAGGGCATTGAGAATGAAGGTGAGAAGCACAACCTGCAACGCCATTAGCGGCAGGGTGGCGTCAAGGTCAAACAGACCTCCTTCCTGGGCACCGGCCTCGGCGGCGAACAGTAGCCAACTGGTCATGGAGCGGGGAAGCGGGCGAACGGGGTGGTGGCTGGGTCAACGGCGGCGGCAAAGCCAAGGAGGACAGTCGGGCGGATTCAGCATCCGCCCAACAGGAGACCCCCCTCAATTTCAACCGGCGAACGGATTGGCAAACAACAGCACCAGGGCCACCACCAGGCCATAGATGGTGAGGGCTTCCATGAAGGCCAGGGAAAGCAACAGGGTGCCGCGAATCTTGCCTTCAGCCTCGGGTTGACGAGCAATACCTTCCACGGCGCTGCCAGCAGCGTTGCCCTGGCCGATGCCAGGACCGATGGCGCCGATACCAACAGCAAGACCGGCGGC
>JBIIRU010000109.1:0-8015 GCA_044341355.1 Cyanobium sp.
CTCCCGCACAGCGGGGCCGTAGGTCCTTTTCATGGTCGTCGGTTAGGCCCCCTGGTGGATGGATCAAACCGAGTGGACAACTTTCCTGACAGTGGGGGCCCAACAACTATTTGGGCGGATCCGCCTAAGTCGCACCGAAGCCCCCAGCTGTCCGCCTAAGTCGCAGCACTCGCCCGGCTGCTAGGCGACAGAAGCACTGCGCCACAATAGATCTCACGGTTCAAGGGCTAACGCTGATACAACTTAGGCGGATCCGCATAAGATGTGTTAATGATGTTACAAAGGAGTGCAGGGGGCAGTTCGGAGACTCAATAACAGAGGCTCGCATGATTCATCCACCTTGCCAAGAGAAGTGTGCAGACAATGCCGAAGCCGCTACCGAAATGATATGAAGATGGTACGCTTATATAGATGTACGTGGCCTGACTTGTCGATCCTTCGAGCACTGATTTGGCGGTCCGCAGAAACTGTGGCCAGCCGACTGTTTGCCACATAATCTGCGGGAACAGGACTCTAAATATTGTGAAAGTTCATTGCTAGCAAGGCTTCTCGGATGACGCCACTAGCTTCATGGATTGTTACGCGGTCCGCAGAAGATCCCTCCGTTCCTCAGAGCAGGTCAGCGGGGCTTCGTAGCCCAGATGGTCCTCGGTTCAGTTCATGGATGTAGATCATGGTGGCCTTGATGTCCTTGTGGTCCAGCAACTCCTGAATAGTGCGGAAGTCCTGGTCCTGCTCCAGCAGGTAGGTGTCGGTGATCTAGCAGCCTCCAGTAGCCGGGAGCCATCGATGCCGCTCTGGTCGAGCAGGCTGTGCCCACCGGGGCAGAACTGATGTATCGGATGGCGGTTCAGCAGCGCCGGCCCCATTGCGGGTCGTTATCGACCGGTGACCCCTGAGCATTCCAGGTCAGCACGGCAGCAATCAGCGACAGCAGCACGGTTCGCCAGCAAGTTGCTGGCCAAAGACATACAGATCCGCAGTAAACCGCCGCCAACCGTCGCAGCTCCGGCACGACGGTTGGGACGGAAATTAGCGGAACCGTGCCCGCTCAGTTCTTGACATCCAATTGCAGGAGTCTTTCGCTGAAACCGTTCTGCTGACTGGTTTCCTCAGGCTCGATTGGCAGCATCAGGTCGTAGAAGGCTTGGCGAATGCCCTTCAGTTTTGTCTCGATTTGGGTGCGGTTCTTGATCTCCAGTTCCAGCTGGTTGTGGAGCCCCTGGATCTGCTCCTGCAGCCGCTGCGCTCTTTCCTGCTCGGCCGCCTTGTTGATGGCCTCCTCCGCTTCGCTGATCGCGATCTGTTCAAGGATGGCAGCGTGAATGGAGGCCACCTCCGCTTCAGCCTTCTGCCTTGCCTGCCGTTCCTGATCCAGTTCGCCGCTGAGGCGAAGGCACACCTGCTCGTTTTGCTCTTTGAGCAGCGCCAGTTCCCTCTCCAGGCTCTCGGCTCGCTCAACGGCCTCCTGCCTGGCTTGGCGTTCCTGTTCCAGCTGCTCTCGCAGCTCGTTCAGCTCTGCTTCAGCCAGCTGGTGCATGCGCCAGGCGAGCGCCGTCAGGTCATCGGCCGCCTGGGCGAGGGATTGGGCCATCGGGTGGGTATCGGCAAAGATCACAGAACTAAGTAGCTCCTTTGCTGGCGGCTTGTCGGTATCGGTGGACCCAATGCCTTGGCGGTGTGCCAGAGAACACAAGCGAGGAGATCGAAAAAAGGCATAAATGCTTATAGCTTTCGTTTTGTTCGATCAATGAAGGCAAAGTTCCTTGGTTGCAGCCAGCTCCAGCAGTGCCGCCAAAGCAGCGGAAACTCCCTTCGCTCGACATCCAGATCCAGGACCCGCAGCCGCAACGCTTCCAGCAACTCCCGGCAAAGAAAAGGCAGCGTCGTCTGGGCCTGATGCAGTCTCAGATATATCGCTAAAGACAGAGTTTTGGTTTTTCACATAGCGTTAGTCATCTCGGGCCGGGCTTGGCCGG
The DNA here is from genome assembly GCA_044341355.1 of Cyanobium sp. Taxonomy (GTDB): domain Bacteria; phylum Cyanobacteriota; class Cyanobacteriia; order PCC-6307; family Cyanobiaceae; genus Cyanobium. Next base: position 1,980 of record JBIIRU010000109.1, read on the forward strand.
TCGTGGCGCCAGCGCTGCCAGTCTCACGCCAACGCGTCCCGAAGGCTGTTGACCAGCTCCAAGTCCACCGGTGACGCCTGGACTTTCCAGGGAAGCAGCGGCAGCCCGTTGCGATGGTCTGGTTTGAGGTGGCAGCTGCTGGGATCTGGCGCCGGTGGATGCTGGTCATCATGAAGATGACGACCTACTTTCGCGACGTCGTGCGCCGCAAGCATCCAGGTATCGAGGCTGCCTGGATTCTGCGGGTGATGGCCGAGCCTCTGGAGGAACGCCAGCAACCCGATGGGCGCTATGCCCTTTGGGGCCTTGTGCCAGAAGCGCAGAACCGAGCACTCAGGGTCATTACCCTTGAGGACAGAGAGACCGTCCATAACGCCTTCTTTGATCGGGGCTACCTCAAGGCCATCTTCCGATCCCAGCCCCCTCCCCCGCAGGCTCTGCCCCCGTCACGATGAAGATCCGCTACTTCCCGGACACGGACACTCTCTACATCGCCCTGGCCGAGCGCGACAGCAGCAGTTCGGAAGCCATCAGCGACAACCTGATCGTCGACTTCGACGACCAGGGCCGGCCGGTGGGGGTGACAGTTGAGCACTATTCCCAGATCGGCGACAGCAGCTCGATCGAGACCCTGCTGCCGATCGCTCCGGCCCTGCAGTCGGCCTGATTGCATCGGAGCCGCCCAAACAAACTTTGATAGCAGGGGTGCCAGCAGGGCGATCAGCCCAATCCCACCGAGCAGAGTCAGCCGCATCGGCCCGCTGCAGCATCTGGTCCTGGCTCACGCCCACTCATCACGCAAGCTGGTGATCTGACCTCGGGCCCACTAGGGCCTGGCGTGCCCCGACCAGTCCGCTGATCAGCCCGCAGCCAGCCAGGCCACCAGATCCGCTGGGCTCTTGAAATCCAGCAGGGCATCCGCCAGGGCCTCCAGGCGCTCCAGTGACAAGTCCCTGATGTTGGCCTCCTGTTCGGCGCTGAGCGCACCGCAGCGGCGGCGTAGAGGGACAGCCATCTCCAGTTCACCACCCTGGCAACATTCTTGGCGACCTTCCTGCCGACCCTGACCAAAGAACCCCGGGTACCCCACGCTTTGGCCCCAATCCCCCTGGGTGACGCCGCCCATGGCGCGGAGTTCCTTTAGCGATAGGCCATTGAATCGCGTAATGACGCTAGCTGCTCTCAAGCCCCCTGGCAGACGCTCAGACGGTGGCAAGCAGAAGCCTGGAGCTGCCTGGTTTGACCTCAATCACGCAGTCGCAGTGCTCTTGGTGGTTGGGGGTGAGCACGGTCTCGACATGCCACCACTCCACTTGCACCCGCTCGGGGGTGACATCGACGATGTTGTAGCCATGACCATCGAGATTGACGTATTTGACGTGGTTGAGGTGATCTTTCAACTCCTGCTCATAGGCCAGAGATTGGGTGCGCGGCGGCCACTTCATCTTGTCGTCGAAGTTTTGGGCTGTGATGCTGGTGTTGACGAATTCCACGGCGATTGGCTCAGACTCCAGGTTAAAGGGATCCTTGCGCAGTTCGAGGGCCATACTGACGTGGATATCGCCACTTAGCACTACAAAATTGCCGAGGTGATTCTGGAAATAATCATAAATCATTTCTCGCTCCGCTGGATAGCCATCCCACTGGTCGTAATCGGGCCCATCGCCTCTGCTGTTGACCAATTTGGTCTTGATCAGGGCGGTGAGCACTGTTTCCGGTAATCCTGGTTTCCAGGTAGTGGCCATCACGGAGGGATTGCCGATCAACTGCCATTGGGCCTGGCTGAGATCCAGGGCATCGAAAAGCCATTGGCGTTGGGGCAAGCCCAGGGCTGTGCGCTCGGCACTGTGCATTTCAGGGCCGGGAACCGGCAGATCTCGGTAGATCCGGGTGGCAGTGAGGTGGAGATCGGCCAGGGCTCCGAAGTGCAGGCTGCGGTAAACACGCCAGGGATCTTCCGGATCGACAGGCCGAATCGGCAACCATTCATAGCGGGCCTGAAGGGCGGCATTGACTCGATCGACCCAGGTACCGTCTCGCTCCTCCTTGTGTTCATCGGCGCCACCACGCCAGGCCCCATCAGCAAATTCGTGGTCATCGACGGTGGCGATCAGGGGCAGGGCGGCATGCATGGCCTGCACGTCAGAATCGCGATGATATTGATTATAGCGACAGCGATAATCTGCCAGGGTTTTACACTCATGCAGAGGCTCAAAAGGCCGGCCGATGTCCGCTCCGGGGGTTTGGCCAGCGGGGGGTGTATTGGAGGCTTCGTAGATGTAATCGCCCAGGTGCAAAAGAAACTGGATGTCGTCCCGGGCCGCCAGGGCGCCGTAGGCATTGAAAAAACCTGCGTTGAACTTGCAGCAGGAGGTTTGGGCAAAGCGCAGATGGGTGACGTCTGCGCCCGGAAGGGTGCGGGTGCGGCCGCTGGGGGATGTTTGGCCGAGGGCGTGGAAGCGAAAGAAGTAGCGGCTGTCGGGCGAGAGGCCAGTGGGTTCGGCATGCACCGTGTGGTCGCCTGCGGAGGTGGCGACCACTTGGCCGCAGGCCACGATGGCGCTGAAGGCCGGGTCGGTTGCCACCTCGTAGTCAACCGGCACGCTGTCGTCGCTGCAGGTGATCCGGGTCCAGAGGATCACCCGATCTTCGAGGGGATCACCGCTGGCGACGCCGTGTTGAAAGAGCAAGGGGGTAGGGCTCAAAGGTGGATTCCTGAGTCTGCATTCCCATTAAAAATCCTGCCTCGACCACCGACACAAGCCGCCGCCAGCCGGCGCTCCAGATGTTCCGCCCCCTGGAAGCCGTCAGCATTCTCCTGCCGGATGACTCCGTGCTCAGCCCCGACGCGGCCCTGGTGCGGAAGGCGCGTTGGCAGGCCAAAGGGCGGATGGCATTTGCCGGCATGGTCCTTGGTGCGGGCATCCCCTTCGGTCAGCGGCGCCGTATCGGGGTTCGCCTCCTTCACTCCTCCGCCACCAACTGCCGATACATCTCCGCCAAACGCTCCTGCCAATCCTGCGGTGCTCCTGGTAGCTCCAGCGGTCCCAGCCGTTGCAGCGCCCGCTCGGGTGGATCGGGGGGCAGGGGATCGGGGGGCTGCAGGCGTGGATCGGGACGAGAGCGCAACCCCGCTGGCCACCAAGGCGGCAACGATTCAAGTTCTGAATTCAGGGCTCCATCGCCGCCAGCTTCGGCGCAATCAGCATTCTTTTCCCCAGCGCCGGCGCTCTTGCCAGCAGCCCGCTTACCCCCCATCTGCTTACCGCCAGCTTTGCCGCCGCTGGCCCCATCCCCCGCAGGCCCCTGCTGCAGTGCCTGCAGCAGCGTTTGGCGATCGCGGCCGTGCCAGGCCAGCAGCAGCCACGGATCGCCATCGAGTTGCTGGGCGAAGACGTAGAGCACTGCGGCGATGTGTTTGCAAGGTTCGGCGTCGTCGGGGCAGCCGCAACGCACCTGCAAGTCGCCCCAGCGGCGCGGGAACAGGGCCACCCCGGCTTCGGCGAAGGCCGCCTCCAGGTTGGCGGGCACCTCACCGGCCAGCAATTGGGCGGCCCAGCCCAGGCGGCTGGCGAACAGCAGCTCCAGGCTGCGCCATTGGGCTTTGCTGGCCGCCTCGCTGCGCACGCTGACCCGATAGGGCGTGGCCCGCGAACCCTGCACCCGGGCCTCCAAGCGGCCAGCTTTCACCACCAAATCCGTCACCTTGCCGCTGCGGGCATAGCGCCGACCCCGCTCCATCCGCGGTCCCAGGCCGTAGCCCTCCAGCACGGCGGTGAACCGCTGGGACCACCACTGGCTGGCCAGGGGTTCTTGGGATTTACGAAGTGTTCGCTGGCCCTTTTGGGTCGCACGCGGCGTTGTCATGGCCTGCCCTCCGACGGCCGCAGCCGGATCAACTCGCGCAATTCGTCTGTTGACAGGCGGCTGAGGGCCTGTTCGCCGCTGGTCACCACCCGTTCGGCCAGCTCCCGTTTGCCGCGAATCAAGGCATCGATGCCCTCCTCCACCGTGCCGCCACAGACCAACTTGTGCACATGCACGCAGCGCAACTGGCCGAGGCGATGGGCCCGGTCGGTGGCCTGATCTTCCACCGCCGGATTCCACCAGCGGTCGTAGTGGATCACATGCGAGGCGGCGGTGAGGTTCAGGCCGGTGCCGCCGGCCTTGAGCGACAGCAGAAACAGCGGCGGGCCATCGGCCTCAGCAAAACGGGCCACCAGCTGGTCGCGCTGGCTGCGGCCCAGGCCGCCGTGCAGCCAGAGGGGATCGCTCCCGCAGCGGCGGGCCAGGTGGGCCGCCAGCCGTTCGCCCCAGCTCGTGTACTGCGTAAACAGCAACAGCTTTTCGCCGGCCTCCAGAATCGCGTCGATCAGTTCTTCGCAGCGTGCCAACTTGCCGGAGCGGCCCGCCAATTCGGTGCCGTCAGCCAGGTAGTGGGCGGGATGGTTGCACACCTGTTTGAGGCGGGTCAGGCCGGCCAGCACCAAGCCCTGGCGTTCGATGCCCTCGCTGGCTTCGGCCTGCGCCAGCAATTCATCGGCCACCGCCTGGTAGAGGGTGGCCTGCTCCTCGCTGAGCTGGCAGAGCTCGGTCTGCTCGATCTTGCCGGGCAGATCGGGCAGGATCGCCCGGTCGCTCTTGAGGCGCCGCAGCAGAAAAGGGGCCGTCAGGCATCGCAAACGTTCGGCAGCCGCTTGGTCCTGGTCGCGCTCGATCGGGATGGCGAAGCGCTGGCGGAATTGGGACAGGCTGCCCAGCAGGCCGGGATTGAGCAGGTTCAACAGCGCCCAGAGTTCGTGGAGACGGTTTTCCACCGGCGTGCCGGTGAGGGCAACGCGGCGCTCGCCGCCCAGGCCAGCGGCGGCCCGCGCCATGGCGGTGTAAGGATTTTTGAGCTGCTGGGCCTCATCAAACACCAGCCTGCCCCAGGCCAGCTGCGCCAAGACGGCGGCATCGCGGCTGAGCACGCCATAGCTGGTGAGCAACACGCCAGCGGGGCCGAGATCCTTGAGCGCCCGCCGCAGCGTCGCTGCGGTGCGGGGCCGCTGGGGGCCGTAGTGCAGCCCCACATTCAAGGTGGGCGCGAACCGCTCCAGCTCCCGCCGCCAGTTGCCCAGCAAGGTCACCGGCGCCACCACCAAGGTGGGTTTCTGAAGGGGATCGGCCAGCAGGGAGGCGATCAGCTGGGCAGTTTTGCCCAGGCCCATGTCGTCCGCCAGACAGGCCCCCAGCCCCAGTTGGCCCAGAAACACCAGCCAACCCAGGCCCCGTTGCTGGTAGGGCCGCAGCTCACCTTTGAACTCCTCCGGGGTGGCGATGGCCTCGGCGCGCTGGTGCAGATCGCCCGCCAATAGGGTGCCGAGCGGCCCGGAGGCCTCCACCCCCGCCAGCTCCAGTTCCGGCGGTAGATCGAGTTGGCCCAGGCCAAGGGCACTGCGCAGCAGGTCTGCGCCGCTGGCCTCCGCCTGCTGGCCGGCGAGGCGCAACAGACCGGCGACCGCCGCCCCATCCACCAGGCTCCACTGGCCCCGCAGCCGCACCAGCGGCCGCTTCAAGGCCGCCGCCCGCTCCAGGCTGGCCAGCTCGGCGGCGCTCAAGGGCCGATCGCCCAGCACCGCCTGCCACTCAAAACTGAACATCCGCGTCAAATCCAGGCCGGCGCCGCCCCCCGCCGGGGCCCCCTTGCCGCGCTTGCTGGCGGGCGCTGCCAAGGCGCGGGCCCGCATCGCCAGCCGCTGGCCCTGGCGCAGGCCGCTGGGCAGCAGCAGGGCGAAGCCGGCTTCGGCCAGCAGGGCGGAGCGCTGGGTCACCAGCTGCACCAACCCCGCCTCATCCAGCTCTAGCGAGGCCGGGGCCTGTTGCTCAAGTAGGGGGGCCAGCTCGGGGGCCAGGCGGGTGAGCAGACCCAGCTGGCCCAACACCGCCTCAAAGGCACTGGCCGCAAAGGGACTTTCGCCGGCCCAGAAGGCGGCCAGGGGGACCAGCAGGCTGGGGTCGGCGGCCGGACGCAGCAGCAGCTCCACCAGCCAGCGG
>JBIIRU010000110.1:0-8004 GCA_044341355.1 Cyanobium sp.
ATCTGGGCAGTGCTGGCGGCCAGGAAGCCGATGTCGTCCTTGGCGATGCGCGTCGGCCAAGGATCACCGGTGGAGAAGGCCTCCATCGTGCCGTTCTTCATGCCCTGCAGGGTTTCCGGTGCCGGCACCTTGAGCAGTTCCACCGCCTTGTCGGGATTCACGCCACCGGCAGCGAGCCAGTAGCGAATCCAAATCTCCTGGTTGGCCTTGGGGAAGGTGTAGGCGGCCTTGAATTTACGGCCCTGCTTCTGGCTGAACTGGAGATGCCTGGTCAGCAGATCCCATTGGCGAGATAAGTAGAATTGATCTCAGTTTCTTCGCCATCCTCATGCAGCGGCCTCGATACCTGATCGCACTGTTTACCAGCACGATCAGTATCAATTAGCTAGTGGATCAGCTTCAGTTTTGAGCTGAGGCTGATGGGATTTGGCAGAAAATGCTTAAAGGACTGGATGGGTGCTGCCACTGACCAGGCTCCTCGGCGGAGGCGTTGGCCAGTGGCTAGGGATGGCCAGGTGTCACGGGGAGGAGTAGCTCTCGTAAAGGTCCGCAAAAGTTAGGGGCTGTGTGGCAACACTGACTTGTTTTCGTGCGCACTGTTACTGATCGGGCCGATAAGCCGGTGTGATCGGTTTGGGGCCGCTTGCATGGATCTTCCTGGAGAACCAAGTAAGCCGCTGCAGCGCAGGGAGGACTTTTTTATTGGTGGGCTTTGGCTCTCAGACCAGTAAGCACGGCTGCAAACCTGCCGCTACCCACGGACCCTGGGGGCTCCGGGCCAAATTGCTGCAGCGCTGGGGGGTGGTTATGGGTGAGCTGGGCGCGACTACTGCGTTCAGCTGGGTGGCCCTGAGCGCAGGCTTGCCTGTGGAAAAAGTTGAGGCGCCTGCGGCGCCAACAGCCAAAGGTTAAAGAACTAAAGAGTTAAAGGGTAAAGAATTAGTCCTGGGGGAGGCAACAGACGCGGAAACCGATGCTGCTGAAGCGGTAGCCCGGGTGGATGTCGAGGCGGAAGGCCGAGCGGCAGATCGCGGGGTCGCTGAGCCACGACCCGCCGCGCAGCAGCCGACTTGTTCCTCCGCCTGCCGTCCAGGCACTGCCATCCGCCGGTGCCCCCGTATAGGAATCATGCCAAGGGTCCAGACACCATTCCCAGACATTGCCGTGCATGTCTTGCAACCCCCAGGCATTGCCCGCAAAACTGCCTACATCCGTAGTCTTCTGCCGATACTGACCCTTAAGACCAGATCCGTAAGTATATTTTCCATCATAATTAGCCAAATCAGGCGTCAGCGTGTCTCCAAAAGCAAAGGGGGTCGTGGTGCCCGCTCGGCAGGCATATTCCCATTGGGCTTCGCTCGGCAGGGTGTAAACCAATTTGGTGCGCTTACTCAGGCGACGGCAAAATTCCGTCGCCTCCTCCCAGCTCACCTGCTCCACAGGCCTGTTCGCTCCTTTGAATATGGCTGGATCTGGATTTAGCTTCAAATTCACCTGCGACCAGCTGGCCACTTCCTTCCATTGCGCCTGGGTGACTGGGGTTTGGCCAAGAAAAAAGCTTTGCAGTTGTACCCGATGCTGGGGTCCTTCATTACCTCTTCGTTCAGCTTCACTAGCTGGAGAACCCATCTGGAATGAGCCGGCGGGGATCTGCAGCATGGTGATCGCCAGTCCCTCGGCCAGCTCTTGCTCATAGCCAGAAACCGTGATGCGCTCGGTTTTCTGCTGCCATTCATTCCCCACCCGCACTAGCGCGCCCCGATCGGCGGAAATCTGGATCAAAGTTGGTCCGCGCCTGGCCTCCTCTTCACGAACCCTGCGCTCCGCCTCCTCTTTGGCACGCTGCTCTTCGGCTAAACGCTCAACCTCAGCCTCAGCATCCGCTTTGCGCTTCGCTTCCTCTTCACGGACCTTGAGTTCCTCCTCCTCTTTGACCCGTTTCTCTATTTGAGACTGAAGATTATTGCGTTCTAGATCTGTTATTTGCAAACGTTCTTGCAGACGATTCAGCTGTTCAACATAAGGTTGAGACAATTCGCGACCATGATCCTTTACATAGTCGACGTAGCAATCAATATATGTTTGACAATTCTGACTTTTTTCTCGATGCTGAGCGAGAAGTCGATTTTTAATTTCATTGACCTCTTTATCAGTCAACCCAAGCTTGATTTGTTCATCATTCAAAATATATTTATCAGCCTTGGAAAAGTCCCCATTTATGGAGTCTTTTATCAGATCGCTTGCGAGTTTCTCGTAGGGCCTTAACTTCTTATCTTTAACTAAATTATCTGCAAGTTCTCTAATTTTCTTGACCACATTAGTATAGGCTTTTGATTTTTCATTCTTTTCCTTGAATTCGGAGAGTGGGACCATGTCCTCTGGCAGACCTTGAATCGCCGAAAACCAATAATCGCTGAATTCGCAATGACTCAATAAGATAGGAATCACTTTGGCAGTATTATCGTCATGCCGCTTCTTAGTAGCCACAAGTTCAGTGGTTGTAATATAATCCGAGTTAATGAATTCGACTGATATTAGAAGTATAATTATATCTGCACTCGATAGGTTATCTTTAATTACTGAGTCCCAACTACTACCAATTTCTAACAGGCGATCGGTCCATGGCTCAATTTTTCCATTGTCAACAAGATTTTTTAAATACTTGAGAAGCTCGTCTAGCTGCTCTTGGTCTTTGTGGGAGTAAGAAATAAAGAGTTTTAATGGCTTGACCATAAGAAAATTTGATTAAAATAACCCACAAAGCATAATGAATTAATTGATAGAATCTATATTTACTTCCAACCTGCAAGCCCGACAAGTATATTTTCTAAGCCGTGTAATCACATTAGCAAAATTGAAAATGAATGGAACAGCCATAGCCGAAAAGATTTCCAATCCATCTTATCGCAACACGAGGCTATCCAGGCATCCTGCCAACCAAGACTTCCCCATCAAGCGGGTCAGCATAGCCTCGCCAAACTACACCCCTCACCCCTGCAACAACACGAGGAGGTGGCGCATTTGCAGGTGCTGGTGCTCCTCGCCCACCGCCGCCTGGCCCTGGGTTCCAGCCAGCCCCGCCTGCTGCGGCGATTCCTGCAGCAGGATGGGACCTGGGTGGATCTCGACGCCCTCGCCAGCCGCGCCGATCTCGATCCCCTGCTGGCCCTGCTGACCCTGCCGGTGCAAAAGGAGCCAGCTCTCGGATCCTGTGCGCAGCGAATCGTGGCGCTAAGGCCCGATCTGATCGAGCTGATTGTGCCTATTCTTTCGGAACGTTTTCAAGGTCTTTCTCCCTCCCAGATCATGGCCACCCTCGGCATCTCCAAAGACTTCTGGCGCCACACCCGCGCCTTTCAGGACATCCTTGCGGAAGGGCGGCGAGAGGGCGTCGAGCTGGGCCGGCAGGAGGGACGCGAGGAAGGCCGCCGTCGCGAGGCCAGCGTTCTTGCCTCGCGGCTGCTGGAACGCCGTTGCGGGTCCATTGACGCCCCCACCTCCGCTCGGATCGAAGCCCTCAGCCTCTCGCAACTGGAAGAGCTGGCCTTGGCCCTGCTCGATTTCCGCAGCGCCCAGGATCTACAGACCTGGCTGGAGCCGATGAAACCATGAGGTGCCTGGTGTCAACTACGTCATTGGACAAGCTCGTAGAAAAGCTCTTGGTCTTTGTGAAAGCAAGAAAAAAAATTTAGTAGATTGGTCATAGGATAATGCGGTTAAATTAATATCTTGGCAACAAATCAGTCTCATTCGCCCAGCAATACTTGCCACAACCCCTCTCCCCCCTGCCGCACCGGATCGCTGCAGGCCAAACCGGTGCTGGCGGCCGTAGCTGCGAGAGCCTGCCGCGCCGATTCCCCGTCCAGATTGGCTGTATTGAGGGCGATGGCCCGCACCCGGGGCGGTGACGATGCTCCGGCCGGCCGGCCCAGGGCCGCCAACCGCTCGACCGCGTCGATCACCTCGTGCAGGGGCGGCATGGCCACCTCGGCATGGTTGCGGATGCTGGTCTGGCCGGCCCGGTGCACCAGCAGCAGGTCCGTCGGCTGGCTGCCGCGGATCAAGGGCAGCGTCGCCGTGGAGCCGGGGTGGCAGAGGGATCCCTGGCCCTCCACCAGCAGCCAGGTATCGGGCCCCGCCGGTCCCACCGAGTCAGTTGGCTCCGCCGCCGCCAGCACCGCCTGCTCCACCGCACCGGCGGCGTAGTCCACCCGCACCGCATCGAGGGGCACGCCCTGGCCGCTGATCAGCAGACCCGCCTGGCCGGTGCCGATGAAACGCGCATCCAGCCCCCGGCGCCGGGCCGCTGCCTGCAGTTCGAGGCAGGCGCTCATCTTGCCCACCGCCATGTCCGTGCCCACCGCCAGCAGGCGGCGGCAGGGCAGGGCCGCCGCCCGGCCCGAGGCCACGGGCAGGTCGGCCGGCTCCTGGCGCAGGTCCCAGATCCAGGCGCCATCTCGGCAGCTGGCCGCCAGCTCCGGGTCATCGCCCAATCGGGTGTGTAATCCGCTGGCCGCCGACCATCCCGCCGCCAGGGCCACCAGCAAATCGGCGCGCAGGGCCGGCGGCAAACGACCGCCGGAGGGGGCCAGGCCCACCACCGCCACGGGCTTTGGACCGCTGGCGGGCCGCAGGGGCAGGGCCTCCCGCAGCGAGGCCAGCACCGGCACCGGGCGGGCAATGCCGGTCACGGTCTCCAGGTCGGCGCCGGCGTGGGCCGGATCGATCACCGCCAATATCGGTCCGGGGCGATAGCGCAACATCGCCAGGCCCGTCTTGCCGCTGAGGTTGTCGAGACCGCCATGCAGCAACAGCACCACCGGGGCCTCAGCACTCAGCATGGTTGCCTCCCTCAGGCGCTGCTCGAGGCGTGCTGCCCGCCGCGGCCATGGCTGCAGCCAGGGGACTGCCGGGCCGCAGGTTCACGCCCAGGCCAGCGCCGCTGCCGGCCCGCAGGCAATCGCCTTGCAGCAGTTGGGGCCCCAGGAAGGGATCGTCGATCAGGTTGAGGTGACTGTCCAGATCGGGCCAGGTAACCAGGGGCAGCAACTGGGCGGCGGCCCCATTCAGCAGGGCGCTGTCGGAGTAGCAGCCCAGCATCACCTCCAGCCCCAGCCGCCGGGCGGCCCGGGCCATCAGCAGCGCCTCCGCCAAGCCGCCACTCTTGAGCAACTTGATATTGATCCCGTCCACATAGGGGGCCAGCCGCACCACATCCGCCAGGTTCCAGCAGCTTTCATCGGCCACCAGGGCGATCGGACAATCCAGCTCCAGGGCGGCGAACTGGGCCGCATCGGCCTCCGGATCCAGCAGGGGCGGCAGGGGTTGCTCCAGCAAAACCACCCCCGCATCCGCCAGCCAAGTCACCATGGCGCGGGCCGTTTCCAGACTCCAGCCGCCGTTGGCATCCACCTGCAGTTCGGCCGGGGCGCCGCCCAGCCGCTGCTGGCGTGCCTCGATGGCGGCGGCCACCGCCAGCACCAGGGCCCGGTCGTGCTCCACACCCTCGGAGCTGCCCAACTTGAGCTTGATGCGGCTTGCCGGCAGCTGCTCCCACCAGCGCTCCAACCGCTCCAGCACCGCCGGCACCGCACCCAGCCCCAGGGTGACGCTGGTGGCCACGGCACGCTGGCTATCCAGTCCCCACAAACTGGCCACCGGCAGGCCTAGCCGCTGGCCCCACCAATCGTGCAGGGCCATGTCGACGGCGCAGCGGGCCGGCGGGGACAGGGGCTCCAGCAAGGGCTCCAGGGCCTGCAGGGGTTGGGGGGACAGGCCCGCCAGCTGGGGCATCAAGGCCTCCAGTTCGGCGGCGATCTGCGCCGTTTCGTAGCGGCGATGGCCTGTATCGAAGCCGCCGCTTTCGCCCCAACCGGTGGTGCCGTCGGCCTCGATTTCAAAAAGCAGGTGCTGCACCGCCGCGGTGGTGCCCCGGCTGATCGCCAGCGGCACGGCCTTGGTCAGGCCAAACCGGTGCAGGCTGCAGCGCATCGCACTTCGGAGGTTCCGGCGGACCTTAACCAGTCCAAGGCGCCCCAGCGCATCCATATCCGAGAATGAACCCCATGACCGCCACCCTCAGCGACGCCACCAGCGCCCCCCTAGACCCCGCCCGCGGACGAGGGGAGTACTGGATCACCACCTTCGGCTGCCAGATGAACAAGGCAGACTCGGAGCGCATGGCCGGCATCCTCGAAGCCATGGGCTATCGGGCCGGCCAGGACGAACACAGCGCCGATCTGGTTCTTTACAACACCTGTTCGATTCGCGATAACGCCGAGCAAAAGGTATACAGCTATTTGGGGCGCCAGGCCCAGCGCAAACGCACCAATCCCCATCTCACCTTGGTGGTGGCCGGCTGTGTGGCTCAGCAGGAGGGCGAATCGCTGCTGCGCCGGGTGCCGGAACTCGATCTGGTGATGGGGCCCCAGCATGCCAACCGCCTCGAAAGCCTGCTCAACCGGGTCGAGAGTGGCCAGCAAGTGGTCGCCACCGACGAGCACCAGATCCTGGAGGACATCACCACAGCCCGCCGGGACAGCCGCGTCTGCGCCTGGGTGAATGTGATCTACGGCTGCAACGAACGCTGCACCTATTGCGTCGTGCCGGCGGTGCGGGGGCGCGAACAGTCGCGGCTGCCCGGGGCCATTCGCCTGGAAATGGAGGGTCTGGCGGCCCGGGGCTACCGAGAGGTCACCCTGCTGGGCCAAAACATCGATGCCTACGGCCGCGACCTGCCGGGCATCACGCCCCAGGGCCGCCGCCAACACACCCTCACCGATCTGCTGCGCGAGGTGCACCAAGTGGAGGGCATCGCACGGCTGCGCTTTGCCACCAGCCATCCCCGCTACTTCACCGACCGCCTGATCGACGCCTGCGCCGAATTGCCCAAGGTGTGCGAGCACTTCCACATCCCCTTCCAAAGCGGCGACAACGACGTGCTCAAGGCGATGGCCCGCGGCTACAGCATCGAGCGCTATCGCCGCATCCTGGAGCGCATCCGCGAGCGCATGCCCGACGCCTCGATCAGCGCCGATGTGATCGTCGGTTTTCCCGGCGAAAGCGACGCCCAGTTCCGGCGCACCGTCGACTTGGTTGAAGAGCTCGGTTTTGATCTGGTCAACACGGCGGCCTACTCACCCCGCCCCAACACCCCCGCCGCCGATTGGCCCAACCAGCTGCCTGAAGCGGTCAAGGTCGAACGGCTCGCCGAACTCAATGCGGTGGTTGCAGCCACCGCCCAGCAGCGCAGCGACCGCTTTGTCGGACGGCTGGAGCAGGTGCTGGTGGAGGGGATCAACCCCCGCGATCCCCTGCAGCTGATGGGACGCACCCGCAGCAACCGGCTCACCTTTTTTGCCGCTGAAGCCGAGGGGGGACACCGCTGGGGGGTGGGGGATCTGGTGCCGGTGCGCATCGCCACGGCCCGGCCCTTTTCCCTCAGTGGCCAAGCCCAGGCCCCCAGACGCTGATACCCTTTGGCCCCTGATCTCCGGCTTGCCGGCCCCCATGCCCAGCAGCCCCACTCCCCTGACCATCGGCTTGGTGTTCGGAGGAGCCTCCGGCGAACACGCCGTATCGATCCGCTCCGCCCGCACCGTGCTGGAGGCCTTGCGGACAGGGGCTAATGCTGAGCGCTACGCAGCGCGCCTCTTCTACATCGATCGCCAGGGCCGCTGGTGGCCCGAGGCCGTGGCCGGTGTCGTGCTGGCCAGCGGGCTCCCCAGCGAGCCTGACCTGCCCACCACCCTGCCCCGCCCCGGTTTCCAGGGCTTTCCCGAGGGGGCCCTCGACGTGGAGGTCTGGCTGCCGGTCCTGCATGGGCCCAAGGGCGAGGACGGCACCATCCAGGGGCTGTTCACCCTGATGGAGCGACCTTTCGTCGGCTCCGGCGTGCTTGGTTCGGCAGTGGGCATGGACAAGCAGGCCATGAAGGCCGCCTTCGCCGCCGCCGGCCTGCCCCAGGTGCCCTACGCCTGCCTGAACGCCACCGAGCTGGCGACA
>JBIIRU010000111.1:0-7914 GCA_044341355.1 Cyanobium sp.
ACAACAGAGGCCAGTGACAATTTGAGCCAGTTGGAGGCTTATATGTATAGCATTCCCCCTCATGCCTGCTGTTTTGCCCACGCTGATATGGGTGCATTTACCAAGCTGATCCAAGATTACCAGGGGTAAAGCAAAATTCAATACACTTTTTACTGTGGCGCCACCATCACGTCGGGGCTAGAGAAGCTGTTTAGTTACTATATATATGGCAAAAAGCCCCACCAAGGAGGCGGGGCAATGAGAAAAATTACTAAATTTCGGAATTAACCGGTATCCAGGATGATTTAAAAGGATTTGCCGTTCTTGATCCTCCTGCGCAGCATTCGGCTACAGCCGAATGCTGCGCATACACCAAATATCGGCAATGGCCCTGGGGCGACATTGGTAAATCTTGGATTAGTAATATCTCTATATTTGCTAGGGTCGAATGGAATAGGGTTTGGGTTTGTTGGGGTTGGCCGTGGACGTACAGGAATTCCTTGATAGCCAACTGAGGATCCAGGGACACCAGGACGATCTCCGTAGAAGAAACGATAAACTTCGTCGTCTGAAGTATAATAGGCAAAACCATTCGAGCTAAATTGGTTGGGCCTAGTGGGCAGCCCTGGTATGTAATTGAACAAATTATCTACAGCAACACCTCACTATGATAAAGATGAAAAGCCTTGTGGATACAAACCAAGTACTACATCTGTGCCTCCTGTTCCTGAAATTCCAGTAATTTTGTAGCCCGTAAAGCCTGCAACTGTAGTCAAAACATCTTCCGTAATAATCAATAAATCCGCAGGAATTATATCTGCGTCAAATTGAATTCAGTATTGTCCAGCAAAAACTGGTTGCGTAAAAATAAAATCAAGGCTAATGCTTCCAGCCGATACTGCCAAACAAGCTCCTGCGGTTAAAAGTAGTTTGTCGCTTAAATTCATGATTATTAGGAGAGGGCCATATGGGCACCTCGAAAAATTATGATTCCAGGGGCACCCAACAATTGAGACTCATTGCCAAGACAGGGCCGACTTGATTCCGAATCCTCGGAAAACGCAATTTTTCGAGGTACCTATATGAAATTACCTTGAAAAATCATTAAGTCCCCCTTGATTGCGTCATGATTTCATTTTTGAATTATTTTTGCGTATACAAGGCAATTCGAAGGCCAGATGGTTTTCTAGTTAAATCAGTAAAGCTGCAAAACTGTAGAAAAAAAGAATTTACGCCCGCAGTCGGCTGATTTGAATCTATGTTTATGATTACGCCCTTAGATTGACAAAGTAAATGCACAAGTGCCAAAATTCAAAGCATAGCTTATAAAGATTAGTCCGTTATCCTTTCAAGGCGATTATGCTCAGGAGATGTTTATCCTTAGCCTAGCCAAAGCTTTTTTGTGATTATAGCGCTTGAATCCCAAGTAAATAAGAAGCCCACCTATTTTCAGCAGCGCTTCGTTGGGCTGATCGATCTCGACGATGCCCGTCAGGTGGCCGGCTAAGTGCTGATCTGCGACGCCGCCTGCCTCAAGCCTGGATGTTGCACCATGGCTGCCTTCCTCATCAAGCGCCGCATCCATGGGCCCTGCAGCAATACCTGCGCGATCAGGGCCGTCTAGTACGGGTCTCCCGCCGCGAGCACGAGAAAGGCATTCACTGGTGATGGCGTAACGGCCCTGCTGAAGCTGGCCCCTGATGAACCACCTGCGACGAATTGACCCCAATGGTGGCTCTGATCCTTTGGAGCCCCCACCTCCCGTCTCCGCCCCAACCCCGTGTCCCCTCCCCCCAGCGCCGCCGGGCCGCCACCCGGCAGCGAGGAGCCGCCGGTTCCGCCAGAATTGCCAGCAACACACCCTTCTTGGCCCGCCCTCGATCGCCTCGGTCTCACCCAGGCGATCGGCGGCCTCGCCCTCGGCCTGATCGCCCTGTTCACCTCCTATGACCACCTCACCTTCGCCGGGCGCAACATCGCCATCCCCCAGCAATGGGGCATCCCCCTCATCGCTGCCTCGGTGGCGACAGTTTTTACTGGGTGCGTGCAATACGGCGCGCCAGTTTGGCGCGATGCTCAACTGGCGTCGGGATCCCGGCTACGAGCAGAGCATCGTGCTGCACGAGCAGCGGATGAAACAGCTCGAGAGCGAAATCTTGCGAGTGAGGAGCGCTGGAGAACGGAGCAAAGAGAGAACGAAGCTGATCGAGAAAGAAATCGAGCAGCTCGATCACGAAAACGCCAAGCTGAAAGCCTTGAATGCATCCATCAAACGGCTGTGCTTTCCGCCCGAGTCCAGCTCGATCCCTCAGACATCAATTGCGCCCGACTCCAAACCTTCCTTGCCCTCCTGAATCAACCCCCAGGCCCGGCTTCTGATCTGTGAATCCCGGAAGTCCTCATTGGATGCGCCATTAATGATTGATGCGGCTCATGATTCGTCAAGGAGTGTAGGGCGGCGGTCCCCATGGCCTCCGCCCAAGCAACTATTGAAAAAACAATCAGCGGGCCAGAAAACCGCTTCCCTTGTAATTACAAAATGTATCACGGCCTGACAGGCTTGGGCGTTCTGCTTATTTTAATGAATAAATCATTTGTTTCTAATGGCAATTCGACGCAGCTCTGCAAAAAGCTTTTGGCTTGTCCCCCTGCTTTCGCTTCAAAGCCTCTTCCTCACGATCGCAACAGAGAAAGCCTGGTCTGGCGAACAGCCCATAGCCATCTTTCATGCGTTCAATCAAAAATATACTGATGTCAAAGGATTTGTTTGTGATTTGAGGCAACAGGGATACACCCACGTGCAGATATCTCCTGCCCAGAAGTCAAATCCAGGCGATCAATGGTGGAAACGCTATCAACCTGTTGATTACAGAACTATTGAGGGCTTAGGAACCGAAAATGATGTGCTAGCTCTCACAAAAAAAGCCCACAGCTGCAACATGAAAGTAATCGCAGATGTGGTCTTTAATCACATGGCCAACCTTGATGGAGCAGATGGTTTTGAGAATCTAAACAAGTTCCCTGGGCTAAGTCAAAACGATTTTAAAACCACACCACAGAACCCAGGACAAAGACCCTGTGAGGTGGCGGATAACAATGGCTATCAAGATGGCAATCAGAATTCAGAGATCAATTGTTGGCTCGGTGGTTTGCCTGATTTGAAGTTCACAGATAATGTAAAACGTCTGCAAAAATCCCATTTGAAAAAATTGCTTGGCTTGGGAGTAGATGGTTTTCGCTTTGATGCCGCCAAGCACATGCCTAAAGATGTTGTAAAGGAATATATTCAATTCATTGATCGTGAAAGCAACGGGCAGGCTTGGAACTATCTTGAGGTGATCGAAGATCAAGACACAAAAGCAGAAGACTATAATTGGATTGCTGCCGTCACCGACTTCAGACTTTATAATTCCATGAAGAATATTTTCACCTTCGGTGGAGACCTACGCTCCTTGCCAGCCAATGCTGTCAATGATTCACGCAGTGTGACATTTGGAGCTAATCATGATACCATCAAAGCCCTAAATGACAAGGCAATTAATCCTTATGCTGACATTACCGACAGTTATCTTGCTACTTCCTATGTTCTCGCCAGGGAAAGTGGAACACCACTAGTCTTCAACGAACATAACCTGATGGCGCCTTATATCAAGTACGGAGTCAAGTTCAGAGAGGTCATGGTGCAGCGAGGGCGTGAGGGGAAAAATATCAAAGAAACGATATTAAGATTCCCCGACAGCAACACTGTTGTCATGATGCAACGGGGACCCGAAGGTTTGTTTATTATTAACAAGTCAACTGGTCGCTTTGATATACCAGCACTCGATTTGACACTCACTGATCTAGAGGGCTGTTATAGCGAGCTGCGTAACAACTTCACGGTTGCAATAGAACGCAAAAATAATAAAAAGTTTGTCACCAGATGGGGGACATGGAATCGTGGCGGAATGGAGATACAGGCTAGAGATGCGTTGTATTTCATACGAGTCCCGTTTGAACAGTGTCGCAGCAATTAATATCAAGCTCCTAGGGGGGTGGGCCATTCCCCCTAGGTCCATCCCAACAGTGTTGTGACAGCGGTGGCATCGATGGAAGGAGGCCTTCTCCTCTCTCTGCACCCCCCCAAGCCCCGTGTCCCCTCCCCCCAGCGCCGCCGGGCCGCCATCCGGCAGCGAGGAGCCGCCGGTTCCGCCAGAATTACCTGTAATACCCCCATCCTGGCCCGGCCTCGACCGGCCCGCCCTCGATCGCCTCGGTCTCACCCAGGCGATCGGCGGCCTCGCCCTCGGCCTGATCGCCCTTTTCACCTCCTATGACCACCTCACCATCGCCGGGCGCAACATCCCCATCCCCCAGCAGTGGGGCATCCCCCTCATCGCTGCCTCGGTGGCGACAGTTTTTGTCGATGCTCAACTGGCGTCGGGATCCCGACTACGAGCAGAGCATCGTGCTGCACGAGCAGCGGATGCTGCAATACGAGCAGCGCAGGATTCAGCACGAGCAGCGGATGAAGCAGCTCGAGAGCGAGACCGAGCAGCTGAGGCAAGAGAACGCCAGGGGCAGGCAACTGCTCGCCAAGATCGATGCGCTCTGCTTTCCGCCCGAGTCCTCCTCGATCCCAGCGATAGCAACCGAGCCCGGCTCCAAGCCTTCCTCTCCCTGATCGCTGGCGAGCGTCCTCCGGAGCAAGGCGGCGTGGGTTGAAGCCTCTGCGCCATCAGAGGCCTGTGACGAATTGAACCCAATGGTGGCACTGATCCCTTGGAGCCCCCGCCTCCCGTCTCCGCCCCAGCCCCGTGTCCCCTCCCCCCAGCGCCGCCGGGCCGCCACCCGGCAGCGAGGAGCCGCCGGTTCCGCCAGAATTGCCAGCAACACCCCCTTCTTGGCCCGCCCTCGATCGCCTCGGTCTCACCCAGGCCATTAGTGGCCTCGCTCTCGGCCTGATCGCCCTGTTTTCCTCCTATGACCACCTCACCATCGCCGGGCGCAACATCCCCATCCCCCAGCAATGGGGTATACCCCTCATCGCTGCCTCGCTGGCGACAGTTTTTGTCGATGCTCAATTGGCGTCGGGATCCCGGCTACGAGCAGCGGATCAGCGCCAATCTGATGGCGATCGAGCGGAGCAAAGAGAGAACGAAGCAGATCGAGAGCGAAATCTTGCGGGTGAGGAACGACAGCGAGCAGATCGAGAACGAAATCTTGCGGGTGAGGAACGACAGCGAGCAAATCGAGAACGAAATCTTGCGGGTGAGGAACGACAGCGAGCAGATGAAGCAAGAGAACGCCAGGCTGAGAATACTAAACGCCAAAACGCGGCACTTGATCTCCTGCGTCGATCAGCTCTGCTTTCCGCCCGAGTCCAACTCGATCCCTCAGATACCAACCGCGCCCGATTGCAGACCTTCCTGAGCTTGATGCTAACAACGACCTCTGAAGATCCGAATCTCTGAATTCATCAACATCCACTAGGTAAAGGTAAACGGGTCCCTGAACCAACCCCAACCACGACAATGCTCCAATGCCCGAGACCCACCCCACCAACTCCCCCTCCAGCATCGGAGCCGGCAGCCTCACCGCCTGGGCCTTCCTGACCCCAGCGCTGATCCTCCTGGCGATCTCGGTGCTGATTCCGGCGCTGCTGGCCTTGGTGATGGCCTTCAGCCGCACCGGCCTTGATCTCGGCGAGCCGTTGCAGTTCGTCGGTGCGGCGAACCTGCGGCGATTGGTCGCCGATCCGATGCTGCGGCGCGTCATGGTCACCACTTTTTTGTATCTGGTCGGCATCGTGCCGCCGATTGTGCTGGGTTCTTTGGCCCTGGCGGTGCTCGTCAACCGACCCCTGCCCGGCATGGCCCTGTTTCGCGGCGCCTTCTATACGCCGGTGTTGGTGTCGCTGGTGGTGGCAGCGATTGCCTTCCGCTGGCTCTATGCCGAAAACGGCCTGATCAATGGCTGGTTGGGGGCATTTTTGGGCCCAATCTTCACCCCGATCGGCTTTTTGACCCTGCCGGCCCTGGCCCTGCCCGCCGTGATGCTGGTGACCCTTTGGAAGGGCCTTGGTTATTACATTGTGATTTTTCTGGCCGGGCTGCAGGGCATCCCGGCCGAGCTCTATGAAGCCGCCGCCCTCGATGGCAGCCACGGCTGGCGCCGCCATCTCGACATCACCTTGCCCCTGATGCGCCCCTACGTCGCCCTGGTGGCGGTGATCGCCGCCATCGGCGCCACCAAGGTATTTGAGGAGGTCTTTTTGATGACCCAGGGCGGGCCGGCCGATTCGACTCGCACGGTCGTTTATTACGTTTACGACCTGGCCTTCAGCGAGCTGGATATCAGCTACGCCTGCACGGTCGGTTTGGCCCTGTTCGTGCTGGTGCTGTTGCTCAGCCTGCTGCGTTCCCTCGTCAGTGGCGATCGGCTGGTGGGCTAGCGATCTTCACCCAACCGCCAGAGAACAAGTCGCCGGCCGGGGGACATCATGGGGAGATTGCCGCCCGGCCATGGTGCAGGAACGACCAGACCCAGCCTCCCTGTCCTCGCCAGCGGTCTCCTCCATTGGTGTGGTGGGGGGCGGCCAGCTGGCTTTGATGCTCGCTCAGGAGGCCCCGGGACTGGGGCTCCAGTTGCATCTGCAGGCCGCCAGTGCCAGCGATCCGGCCGTCGCCCTGGCCAGCAGCTTTGTCCTGGGAGATGCCGACGACGCAGAAGCCACGGCTGCATTGGCCCGCCGCTGCCAGGTCATCACCTTCGAGAATGAGTGGGTGCCCCTGGAGGCCCTGCAGGGGTTGCGCCAGTCCGGCGTTCGCTTTCTCCCCGATCTGGATGCCCTGGCTGCACTGATGAGCAAACGGGCCCAGCGCGAACTGCTGCAGAAACTTGCCCTGCCGACCCCGCGCTGGTGTCCCCTGGAGCAGGTGCTGGAGCCGCCGCCAGCGCCGCCGGAGGCCCTGGAATCGCCCCAATCCGGTGTTTTCATCCCACCAGGGGCCTTGGGGGCTGCAGCGCCGCGGCGCCCCGAACTGCCCCAGGGTTTCCAATTCCCCCTGATGGCCAAATCCAATCGGGGCGGCTACGACGGCAAGGGCACGCTGCCGATTGCCGACCAGCAGGCCTTAGAAGAGCTGCTGGCGACCGTTGATCCGGCCGGCTGGTTGTTGGAAGAGCGGGTGGCCTTCGAGATGGAGCTCGCCCTGGTGGCCGCCCGCGACCAGCACGGCAATGTCGTTTGTTATCCCCTCGTCCAGACCCAGCAGCAGCAGCAGGTCTGCGACTGGGTGCTCTTCCCGGCCCCCGTCAGCCACGCCGTCGAGGCCTTCGCCCGCAATATCGCCGCCTCCTTGCTCACGGCCCTCGACTACGTCGGTCTGCTGGCGATCGAATTTTTCTTTGGCCCCGCCGGTCTGCAGATCAACGAGCTCGCCCCCCGCACCCACAATTCCGGCCACTACACAATTGAGGCCTGTGCCTGCAGTCAATTTGGCCAGCAGCTGCGGCTGGCGGCCCTGCAACCGATGGGCTCCCCCGAGCCGCTGGTGCCCGGGGCCTTGATGGTCAACCTGTTGGGGCGGGACGGCACGCAAGAACGCGACGAGGCCGCTTGCCAGGCCCTGGCGGCCCTGCCCGGTGCCCACCTGCATTGGTATGGCAAAAGCGAGAGCAGTCCGGGGCGCAAGCTGGGCCACCTCACCCTGTTGCTGGAGTCCAGCGGCAACGCGGCGTTGCAACGGGAGGCCCAGGCCAAGCTCCAGGAGGTGCGCTCGATCTGGCCCTTGCCCTAAGGGGGGAAACTTCCCTTACAGTGGTTTTGGACTGCTGTGTTGGTGACTGCCTTTCACAGTTTCTGATCTGACTCCCTTTCGACACGGGGGGTCTGCAGCGACGGCAACGTAAGCCGGCCTTGAGCTGGAAACGACGCCCCGCCCTTGATCCCCC
>JBIIRU010000112.1:0-7875 GCA_044341355.1 Cyanobium sp.
CATGGCCGATGGCAAAAACTTCAAGCCTGGTAAGGCCTATAAGGACAGCAAGCTGTGCAACATGATCACCACTCAGGAATTGCATCGGCGCCTGCATCAATCCACTGGAATTGTGTTCACTTCTCTCTACCCGGGTTGTGTCGCCGATTCTCCCCTATTCCGCAACACACCCCAGGCCTTTCAGGTCATCTTCCCCTGGTTCCAAAAGAACTTGACCGGCGGCTATGTCAGCCAGGCCATGGCCGGCGAACGGGTCGCCCAGGTGGTTGCGGATCCCGAATTCGCGGTTTCAGGGGTTCACTGGAGCTGGGGCAATCGCCAGCGCAAGGACGGACGCCAATTCAGTCAAGAACTCTCCGATAAAGCCAGCAATCCCCAGACGGCCAGCAACATGTGGAACCTTTCTTTGCAGTTGGTCGGCCTGCCCCAGCTCTGAGACCTGATTAAGCCAAGGCTGGGATCATTGCTGATGACGAACCCCAGTCCCTGGGGCGGCCCAGGCACGGCTTCGGCCTGCTACTAAGGTTCCAGCCCCCTTGGTCGTTTTCATGTCCCGACGCTTGTCCTGGGGATTGGGTCTGCTCCTGGTCGCCGGTCTCGTCTTGGGTGCCTTTTTTGTGCTGCCCTTCCGTTCTTGGTTGCCCGGTGGCACCGTGGCCGATGTGCCCAACCGCCTTGTGGTCAATGGCACCGCCTTGAACCGGCTTTTCCCGGAGCCGCAAGTGGGCGAAAAGTTGGTGTTCACCCAGGAGAAGCGGGGCTTCAGCCAGGCCCGTCTCAAGCAGGGAGATGAGGTGCGGGCCCTGCTTTCAATTTCGGACGTGACCAGCTCCCCCGCCAGCAGGGCCAAATTCAGCGGCAGCGGCAGCACATTGGCGGGTTGGCCTCTGGTGGAGCAGGGGGACCAGTCGAGTGCCCTGCTGGTGGCCGACCGCTTCCAGGTGAAGGTGCTGGGCCAGGGGGCGGGGCTGAGCCCCGATGAGCGCCATGAACTACTGGGGGCCTTCAATCTCCAGGCCCTGGCCGCCCTCAACCCCGCCTCGGCCCCCAAGTCGCTGCCGCAAGCCAAGCCCCAGGCCCCCAGCCTGGCCGCCCGGTCGCCCGTAGCGCAGTCCAGCGCCAGTTCCAGTCCAGGCTCCCCAACCCAGCCCAGCGCCAACATGCTGGCGGCCCTCAAGGCCGCTCGGGCCGCTGCCCACCGCGAGACCGCCGTTCTGAGCCCCGCCGCATGAGCACCACCGTTCTTGAGCGTCTTGAGCGCTTGCCCCACCGCAACCTCACCGTGCTAGCGCTGCGGGGCATCAGCACCCTGGTGCCGGGAGGTTGGACCAACATCACCAGCGCCGAGGAATTGATCCATGACGTGCTGGGCAGTACCGATCCCGAACTCACCCGCCAGGTGCGGGAACGGGCCGACGAGCTCAGTCGCGCCCGCCATGAGGGCTATGCCCGGGCCCTGAGCCTCTACGACGCCGTCAACCGCTCCCAGAAGGCGGCTGGCGGCCTGCGGGTGCTGGCCAATGTGGCTGGCGCCCTGCCCCTGGTCAAACGCCTCACCCTGTTCACTCCCGCCAACGAGACCCTGCAGGCGGCGGATCTGAGCCTCAAGGTGGCGGCGGAAATGCTGGCCTTCACCCAGGTGAACGGCCTGCCGGGCGACAGTTTCGCCGACTTCGGCGCCTCCCTCGCCGAATACACCAGCGAGGCCCGGGTGCGCATGGCGGCCCTGGTCTGTTTCGATGCCTTCCTGCCCCTGGGGGACCAGGCCCTGCAACGCCTTGACGGGCTGTTGGGTCGGGTGGCCAGCCATGAGTTGCGCCAGTTGCCCGCCTATGTGGGCATGGCTGGGATGATTCCCGGCCGCGGGGACCAGGCCCATCTCAGCTTCCTGCGCCGCAGTGTTGATCAATGGGTGGGCTGGGCAGATGGCTTCGCCTCCCAGCTCGGCCTCACGGCTCAGCGCAGCGTGCGGGCCCTGGAAACCAGCATCGGCCCCTGGCACGGAGGCTTCGAGCAACTGGCGATTTTTCTTGATGCCTTCACCGACACCTACGCCCACACCGGAGTCCAGGCCGTGGCCCGCCGCTTGGTCGAACGGGCCGCAGCGGAAATCTGATGACAGACTCTCTCGATTGAAAACACTGCCGCCTGCAACGGCGAAGGATCCCCATGCGCTGGTCTGACGGCCGAAGGAGTGACAACGTTGAGGATCGCCGCGGCATGGGCGGACCTGTCCTGGCCGGCGGGGTCGGAATTCTGGGCATCATCCTGGCCCTGGTGGTGGCCCTGCTGGGGGGAGATCCATTTGTGGTGTTGCAACAACTGGGGGGAGGCGGCATGGGCATGGGAGGTGCCCCTGTCTCGATGGGCCGTCCCCGCCAGCAGACGCCTGCGGATAACAAACTGGCGGACTTCGTCTCGGTGGTACTGGCCGACACTGAAGACACCTGGACCAAGGCCTTCCGCGAAAACGGCGGCACCTATCGCTCGCCCAAATTGGTGATCTTTGATGGGGTCGCCAATTCAGCCTGCGGCCGGGCGGCCGGTTCGACCGGACCCTTTTATTGCCCGAATGACCAGAAGGTTTATATCGACCTCAATTTCTATCGCCAGTTACGCAGCCAATTGGGGGCCCCCGGTGATTTTGCCCAGGCCTATGTAATCGCCCACGAAATCGGCCACCATGTGCAGCACCTGCTCGGCATCGATCAACAGGTACAGAGCATGCAGCGTCGCATACCCCAGTCCCAAGCCAACCAACTTTCAGTGCGCCTGGAACTGCAGGCCGATTGTTTTGCGGGGGTATGGGCCAATCAAACCCAGACCCAGCGCGGCACCCTGGAGCAGGGCGACCTGGAGGAGGCCCTCAATGCCGCCGCCCGCATCGGCGATGACACCTTGCAGCGCCAGAGCACCGGTTGGGTGCGGCCGGAATCCTTCACCCATGGCACCTCAGCCCAGAGGCAGCGTTGGTTCATCACCGGGCTGCGCAGCGGTGACATCAACAGCTGTGACACCTTCCAGGCTCCCCAGCTCTAGGTGCCATGGCCGGGCGATTTTCAGTTGGAAGCCTTGTTGAGCCGTTGCACGATCAGGGTCATCAAAATCAGGGAGCCGGCCAGGGCCAGCAGCAGGGCGGTGGTCATGGAGGCTAAAACAATCACAGCGTCCATTATCTGCGCCGGCTGGCTGACCTGGCCCCCTGATGTCCCAAAGCCAGCCCTCGCCCCCTGCCGTGTCACAGGGGCACAAGTCCCAGGGGCACAAGTCCCAGGGGGACGAGTCCCAACCGCTGCTGTTTGTCTATGGCAGCCTCAAACGCGGCCAGCGGGCCCATCACCTTCTCGTGGAGCTGCCCTGGCTCGGGCAAGCCTGGCTGCCGGGCGCCTGCCTGCACGATCTGGGCCCTTTCCCGATGGCGGTCCTTGGTGAGGGACGCATCCAAGGGGAGCTCTACGGCGTAGGCGAAACCGACCTGGCGGCGTTGGACCGCTATGAGGGGGCGCCGCGGCTGTATCAGCGCCATTGGCTGAGTCTGGAAGACGGCCGTGGCGCCTGGGTTTACCTGGGCCGGCCCCACCAGGTGCGCCATGTCGCCCCCCTCGCCAGTGGCTGCTGGCTGGGCCCCTCGGGCCCAAAACCCCTTGGCGCGGCGAAATGGGAAGACAGGGCAACAGCCAAAGTCACGTTTGCGGCCCTGACTGGGGCCCTGAGCCTGGCGCTGGTAATGGCAGGTGGCCTGCGGCCCGGTTGGGCCTTCGACACGCTGGGGGCCTGTCAGTCCTGGCAGAACAGCCGCGGGCAGGCCCGCATCGAAGTGGCCAACAGCATTGGTGCCGCCCTCTACCTCACCAAGATGAAGCGCCTCCAGGAAAGTGATCCGGCGGCGCCGGTGCCGCTATATAGCGAAGGTGATATTGCGCGAGTTTGTAGTGAACGCTGAACGACTACATTTTTATCGTTCAAGTTGCAGCTGCAGAGCTATCCATTTTCCTGTCAGTGCCTCCGGCTTCGGTTCGGAACACAAATCAAGACCAATCCATGAGTAAGGCGTGTCCGTAGGTTTAGACTTACTTTGCTATATTGCAGGCTTCAGCGGCATTAATGTCATAGGGCTTCTTCGGTCAGCCTATTGGCAGGCTACGGCAGCCGGCAGTTTGTAGCTTCCATTCAGCACGGATGGGCCGGGGCGATACACGCGCATCAGGAAATTCCAACCTTCGCTCACATCCAGCCGATTGGGCACATCGCCGCAGGCAGCCTGCGAGCCAAAATGAACCATTAACGTTCCATCAGCATTCATTTGCGTGTTCGCAGCATTGAGAATGTTGTTGACGCTTTTCATGTAGCCATCCGCACCGTAAACCGTTATGGACCAGAAGGCATTGTTCTCGGGCACCTGGTAGGTGGCAGTGTGGCACTTGTCGGCGGACAGGTGGCCGTTGTAATTGATGTAAACCGCGTCCTCGTTCGGAAAAAGTCCCCAGGCCCCAGCGCAGCCGATATGACGGGTTGCTTCATCGGCTGCTCCGCGTTTGCCCATCCAGCCTTCCGGATACAGATCAAACATTGCAAATTCCTTGTTATAATCCGCGCTCAGTGCGGCCAAAGACTGCTTGTCCCAATTCGGCTCCTCGAAAGGGTCGGCGCTATTGGCCTTGATGACAAACCGATCCTGCAATTGGTTGACTAGCTTGATTTCCTCCGGGTCGCCTGGGTGCAACAATTGGATGCGTATATTGATGGCTAAATACTTGGTATCTTGGGGCAACATGTGCGTACCCGAAGCGTATATCACGCCTGCACAATAGTGGTCATTGTCGATCAACAGTACGGAGAAATAACGGCCAGCCGGCATTTCCGGAACCGTGATGGTAGCCCCCTTGGAGGTATCCACCAAGGCCACCGCATAGAGCGTGTCCTTATTCATCCGCACGACCGTTTGCCTATCCAGCGGCGTGACATTACGGAAGCTGAACAGGTTGTTTACACCGCCAGTTAGCTGAGTTGCATTGTAGAAGGTCCGATCAGTTTCGGCCCGGCAGTAGGTCTGCTGCGTCACCTCGCGGGACTCGACAAGCTCTTGCATTTGCGTCTCAACCCTTGGGTCACATTGGTTGTGGTCGGTTAACTTTAAGGCCAGAAACGTTCCCAGTCCCTGATCAGGGAAAAAACACCCGAATTACCTTGATGCCATTTTAGGCCATAGAGGGGTGGTAACTCCGCTGGAGCTAAGCCAATACCCGTGTCTGGTGCCGGCTGGAAGTGGCCCCATGGCTAACGCAGTGGATGGCGAGCGCAGTGGCAGTTGCTGACAAAAGACCGATAACCGCTGACTAGCCCCTAAGCGCGGACCTGGCGACTGGCCGTAGTGCGGCTGACCGCATGGCGGCTGGCCCTCAGGCGACAGCGCAAGCGGCGACTCCAGGCCAGAGCGCCAGCGACCCCGAGCACGGGCAAGGGCCAGGGACCGGCTGGCTGGCGAAGTTGGGACCAATAAAGCCATAGGGGAGGCTGGGCGAGGGAGGCGGTGCCGAGGCTGAAGCCAGCACTCACGACGGGATCGAAGCCCTCGTACAGGAAAGGATCGAAACTGGCAGGATCTCCCGAGCTGGTGGCGGCGAATACGTAAGAGCCGGCGTTCAGTACCTGCTGCTGCACTGACAGCCAGCGGAAACCTGCGAGTAGCGGACTGCCAGAACCGGACGGCACGGTGCCACTGATCAGCAGCGCCTGCATCCGAGAGCCCCAAAAGATCAGCGAACTGGATAGGTCTCAGCGAAAGCAAGTCAGGGAAAGGTCAGACCAATCCGACTGGATTGAGTGAAAAGATATGATCGTCAAAATCAAGATCTCCACCGCCTAGGAGATCTTCCATGCCAAAAACGTTATCTCCGAGCCTGCGGAAGTGGCTGATCATATCTCGGTTGGCAGCCGCAAAGCCAAAGTAAGTTTCCTCAGACTGAATTGTTGTGACCACTGCCATCGGAGCTAACAAGCTGGACTCGTTTAGCTTGACTCGAGCTCCGCTTGACTGAAGGTTGCCGACAGTCAGGCCGGACAACTGATCAACACGGTTGCGATTAGCGGCATTCTTGTAGTCTGTATCACCTGGATTCACCACACTACCAGTCAGGGGATCTAGAACCGCACCATCAAGATTAAGTACCTTATACAAGGAGAATACAGGCGAATAGTCAGCTTCACGCACCAGGCTCCAATCAGCTACCACGGAGCGGCCGGCCAGGGCATTAGAGCTGAAATCGAACACGGTGGCCTCCATCTGACGCCCAGCAATCAACTCGGACAAACCTGGGGCTGCTGGCGCCATACCCAGATTGAAACCGAGACCACTAGTAGATATTACCTTGGCGGTGGGAGTAGCTGCATCTAAGCTATAATCAAGGAAACGGAAAGCAGAACCGAGTTCAGAGATGTTGGTTTTCCCACGACTCAGATCAAAAAAAGTGCTATCAATAGTTTCGTAGAAACGTAGGGTTTGACCATTACGTAGGGCAATTTTACTACGCAAATCCAAGCCACCCAGATCTGGAGTGTCGCTAATTTCCAAGCCTGAAAAAAGCACATTACCCCTCTCGCGAATCAGTTCAAGTGTGAGTGGAATACCAGGATCTACCACAATAAATCCAATCTCATTAACTGTTTCAGCCCGACTAATCAATGTAGCAGTAAGATTAACAGCTGCCTTCGAATTAGGACGACTTGGATCAACAACCTGCAACTGTTGACTGTCGATCAACTTAAGTCCGGGGTTTAATGCTTCTCTAGTAGCGCTAATTGATCCAAGAATCTTGCCTCTTTCAGGATCCAGATCACCCATACCATTATCGATGGGGCGAAGCTGGAGCAAATCAAAACTACCATCGCCATCAAGGTCATAGGCGTTGGCACCTCCACGCCGACTGGGATCATAGGTGAGGTTTTCCATAACATCACCGGTTGTGGGATCTATGCTCCAGAAACTAATTGCCTCACCGCCAGCACTTGCAGATGGGAATGGCAGAAGTTTTGAATCTAATATAATAGTACCTTGACCGTTGATCGTATTGATATTGAACTCATATATAAGGGAAAAGGTTTGGACATTAGCAGCAACAGAGGTTGTCTGTTTTATGAAACTAAATGCTTCCTCGCTAAGCGGTTTGACTTCAAAAGTTTCAGAGCCTGCTTGCATACCACTTGCTAAGAGTTGGAACAAGCCAAAAATCAAGGCCGCCGAATCAGGTCCCTGGTTGCCAGCCTGATCAAGCTGCCTTGCCTTAATAGACCAACGCTTGCTGGCGTCAACCCAGGCAAAATTGAACGATGATCCATCAAAGTTGATCCAAGTTTCGCCGTTGTCCTCTGAATAAGAGTAAGCTGCGTTAGCCTCAAGGTTTTGAGCATTCACAACCACCTCCGTACCCACCTGAACATAGGTAATCCAATCTCCGGAAGCAGTAATACTGCCGTTGGAGAGAGCTAAGGTAGGTGCAGCGGGAGGCGTGGTGTCAATTGTGACAGGTCTTAGCTGGCCATTAACGCTATAGTCACCTGTGCTATTAACTTGACGTGCGATGATGCTTCCGGCGGCATAGGTGCCAGAAGGGAGCAAGAAGGAGTTACCAGAACCGGCGCTCCAGCTACCGCCGCCATTAGTTGAATACTGCCAGAGGGAGCCAACTTCAAGGCCCGTCACAATGACAGAGGGATTGTTGGTGATGCCGTCGCTGCTGCTGCTGCCGTTGTCGCTGGCTAGGGCAAGCTTTGGAGCGGAAATAGCTGGAGAAGGGGGCAAGATACTTAGTTGGATATCCTGCAAAGCCACGGCTCTGCCATCACTCAAACCCAGAACAACGCGAGTGGTTGCCAATT
>JBIIRU010000113.1:0-7832 GCA_044341355.1 Cyanobium sp.
GTGCTGGACGACCGGGAGCGGTTGCGCGTCCTGCGGAAGGAACTGGCTGCAGTGGAGCCTCCCCTGCAGCAATTGGTAGCCATTGGCCCTGGCGAAACGGATCCGGCCACGGTCGAACGGCTCGATCCCACCACGGCCCGCCGCCGCCGCCAGCGGTCGATGGCCCGCTGGCTCCTGCCCTTTGGCTTCCTGGCGGGCCTCACGTTCACCCAGATCACCGATTTACACACCTTCTCCGCCCTCGGCCCCTGGGGCGAACCCGTGGTTGGCGGACTGTTGGGCTTGGTATCCGGCTGGATGGGCAGCTTTGCCGCCGCCTTCAGCGTGGCCTCCGAGGATGCTGATCGGGTGCGGGGCCTGCGCAATCGACTGGAGGAAGGCCAGTGGCTGCTGCTACTGGAGCCAGCGGCTGGCCAAGAGGTTCCTTGGACCACAGTGCAACGGGCCCGTCCCAAGGCGGTGGTGCGGCTGGGGGAGACTTAGAAACCGTTTGGACGGCTTGGAATGCTGTTGCGCGAAACCTTGTCGGCAGGGAGCCCCTGGGCCCTGGCCCTGGAGCCTGTGCTGGCGGCCGCCGAAACGGCCATGCGGACCTGGCAACCCGTTTGGACAGGTTTTTTGAGCGCCGCGGTACGCGAAGAAGCGGCAATCCGGCTGGGTAGCCTCAGCGAGCTGACCCTGGTCAGCGATGGCGGCTATCCCGGCAGCGAACGCCGCCAACTGCTTTTGCGACGCACCGAGGCCTTGCTGCCGGCGGACGATCAGCCCCCCCGGGTGATGGGTCTGGAGCTCGCCGGGAACTTTCTTTTTGATCCCGCTGCCGCAACTGATTTTCGCCAGGCCCTGATCAACGTCGGTGCCCGGGACGACCAAATCGGCGATCTCTGGCCCAGAGGTGACCGGGGTGCCCAGGCCATTGTCAGCGCCGAGCTGGCCCAGAAACTGGCAGGCAGCGAGGGGCTGGTACGCACCGTGGCAGTGCGCTTTGAGCTGCGGCCTGTGGCTGAACTGGCCTTGCCCGCTCCGCGGGCCCAGCGGGACCTGCACACGGTGGAGGCCTCCCAGCGCCTGGATGCGGTGGCCTCCGCGGGATTCGGCCTCTCCCGCAACCGCATGGCAACCCTGATTCGGGAGGGGGCCGTCCGCATCAACTGGAAGGTGGTGACCAGCCCCAGCCGGGAACTGGCGGTGGGGGAGCGGGTGCAGCTGGAGGGTCGGGGGGAGTTGAGGGTCGAGGGCGTCAGTGAAACGAAACGGGGTCGCTGGCGGATCCATCTGATTCGCTCCTGACGGGGTCTACCGGTGCTTGGCGCAGGAGCCGCTGCCGACGCAGTCCAGCAGTTGAGGTCTCGCCGCCTCAGGAGAGCCGACTGGGCTGGTGCTAATTTCTTTGAGTCAGCCGAAACACAGAATTACGTTCTTCGGCAGCCCAACGGCCACCTGGTTTCCAGGCGATGAGCCGGGCGATTAGCTCAGAGGTAGAGCACTACCTTGACACGGTAGGAGTCACTGGTTCGATTCCAGTATCGCCCATCTTTTACAGTTTTTTTGGCAGGTTTTTTTATGGCCACCGAGGCCCTCCCAACGACCATGGTCCTGGGTCTGGGCAGGTCCGGCATCGGTGCCGCTCGGCTGCTGCGCTCCCAGGGGCATGGGGTTTTGATTGTCGAAAGCCGGGACAATGGGGCCCTGAGGGCTCAAGCAGAAATCCTGACCAGCGAAGGCATCGACGTACTGCTGGCTGCCCCCTTAACCCCTGAAACCTTTGGGGGCCTGCCCCGGCCCGAGCGGGTGGTGGTCAGCCCCGGCATCCGCTGGGACCATCCCCTGCTGCTGGCCTGGCGCCGTGAAGGCATCCAGGTGGAAGGGGAACTCAGCTCCTCGTGGCGAGCAACGGCCGGAACTCCCTGGATCGGCATCACCGGCACCAACGGCAAGACCACGGTGACCCATCTGGTGCATCACCTCCTCAGCGAAGCCGGACTGGATGCGCCCCTCTGCGGCAATGTCGGCATCTCGGCCGCTGAACTGGCCTTGCAACGCCAGGCGCCCGGCGCCAAGGCTCCGGACTGGTTGGTGGTCGAAATCAGCAGCTACCAGATTGAGGCGGCACCGGAACTGGCACCCGCCATCGGGGTCTGGACTACCCTCACCCCCGATCACCTGGAACGCCACGGCACCATCGAGGCCTATCGGGCCATCAAACGGAGCCTGATCGAACGTTCCCAGCGGCGCATTTTGAATGCCGACGATCCCGACCTGCGCTCGCAGGCGCCGAGCTGGGACCGGGTCGACTGGGTCACAGCGGGTTGCGCCAGCGATCTACCAGCGGGTATCGACCCCCTGCTTTCGATTGCGGACGGGCAGGTTCAAGGACGCTCAGGACCCCTGTTTGCGGCGGACTGCCTGGCCATGCCAGGGGCCCACAACCGCCAGAACATGTTGCTGGCCACCGCCGTCGGCCTGCACGCCGGTCTGACCCCTGGGCAGATGGAAGCGGCCTTGCGTTGCTTTGCCGGTGTGCCCCATCGCCTCGAACGTCTACGGCAACTTGGGCAAGTCACCTGGTACAACGACAGCAAGGCCACCAATTACGACGCTGCCGAAGTAGCTCTCAAAGCATTGGCTGGTCCCCTGGTGGTGCTGGCCGGAGGCCAATCGAAACAAGGGGATTCCAAGGGCTGGTTGGCCCAACTGCGCCAGCAGGCCGCAGCGGTGGTTGTCTACGGGGCCGCTGCCGCAGAATTTGAAGCCCTCCTCCGCCAAGACAGCTACCCGGGCCAGCTGCATCGGGTCGAAGGACTGGAGCAGGCGGTACCGCTGGCGGCCGGCCTGGCGAAGGCCATTGGTAGAACCAACGTGTTGCTATCTCCTGCCTGTGCCAGCTTCGATCAATACAGCGATTTCGAAGCCCGCGGCGACCATTTTCGGGCCCTTGTGGCCGCACTTTGATACTGCAGCCCCCTGGAGCGCCATGAACCACTGGTTAATGAAAAGTGAACCAGATGTCTACGGCATTGATCACCTCAAGGCCGAAGGCACCACGCTCTGGGATGGCATCCGCAACTATCAAGCCCGCAATTACATGCGCACGATGGCGATCGGTGACCGGGCCTTTTTCTATCACTCCAATATCACCCCACCCGGCATTGTCGGCCTGATGGAAGTAGTGGAAGTGGGTCTCACAGATCCCAGTCAGTTTGATCCGCAATCGAAATACTTCGATCCCGCCTCAAAGCCGGCAGCTCCGCGCTGGGATTGTGTGCGGCTGTCCTATCTGGCGAGCTTCGCCCCGCTTTTATCCCTGGACCGCCTGCGCGCCGAGTTCAGCCCCGAAGAATTGGCGGTGGTGCGTCGCGGCAACAGGCTTTCGATTCTGCCGGTGCCTGAGGCAAGCACTACCCGCCTCTATCAATTGCTAGGGGCGCCGGGCTAGGCCGCCCGCTGGGCTCAACAGGGGCAAGGCTGAGGGCACCTAAGGCGGCGACAAAGGCCGCCGTCGCCCCGGCCTCCCAATGGCCCTCGAGGCCCCGAACCCCGGATTCCGGAGTCAAGACAAAACCAAGGCACCATTGGCTCCGATCTCCCTCCAGGCTCAACCAAAGCTGGCCCTCACCAGCCAGCCGAGTCTCCAATTCAAGGCTCAGAGCCTCCTCCGCCATCAATTGATCCACCAACCCAGCATGTTGTTGGACCAACTTGGCGACAGCCCTTTGCAAGACTTGCGCCTCGACCAAAGTCAATTCCGCCGCCCAGTGGCGCCCCCCCACCAACAGGGGAAACGGTGCCTTAAGGGGGTTGAAGGCCAGTCGCCAACCCTCCCCTTCCCCAACCTGCACGGCGCCTTCAGCCGGGCAGCAGGTCAGGTTGGTCCTGCTCGTCGCTGAGCTCGATGATGGCCCGTTGCACAGGTTTGATCATCGAATCGTCGAGCAGTCCGTCAAAATCATCGAAACGTCGTTGCTTGGCCCGAAAGGCGATGCGCACAGTGGTGAGGTAACGATTGCTGGAATGACGAATCAGGCTGTCGGCCCGCTTGGCCAGTTCCTTGGGGTTCAGATCACTGCTGGTGAGCATCTCGGAAGGCTTCTTTAATGCCAACTTAGGGCAGCACTCCACGGCGGCTTGACCTCCCTCCCCATGCCGGGCACCCTCGCCATTGATCTGGGCAGCAGCACCACGGTGGTGGCTTGGCAGGAGGCCGGTGCGCCGCCCCGGCTGCTGGACCTGCCCCCCTACAGCGGCTCCAACCCCACGACCATTCCGAGCCTGCTCTGGCTCAGCCATCCCCAGCAACGTCGTCCCCTCATCGGTCGCCAGGTGCTCGACGCCGGCCTGGCCGACCAGCCAGGCCCCGGGCTGCTGCGGGATTTCAAACGGCAAATCGGCCAAAGTGCCGCCAGCGCGGGCTCCTGGCCCGAGCCTGACCAGCCGGGGGGGATCCAGGATTCGCCCTGGCTGGATCCCGAAGCGGCGGGCGCCCTGCTGCTGCGCTGCGTCTGGGAGGCCCTACCGACCGAGCTGAGCCCGGATCGCCTGGTGTTGACGGCCCCCATCGAGACCTACCGGGGTTACCGCCAGTGGCTGGAGCGGGTTAGCCGGGAGCTGCCCGTTGCCGAAGTGGCCTTGGTGGACGAACCGACCGCTGCGGCGATCGGGGCCGGTCTGCCCCCGGGTAGCCGGGTGCTGGTGGTCGACGGCGGGGGCGGCACATTCGATCTTTCGCTCGTGGCACTGGAAGGGGGTGAGGGCCGGGCGGCCCCCATCGCCCAGTTGCTGCGCTTCGCTGGGCGCGACCTTGGAGCCAGCGGCCAGGCCCTGCGGACGGCAAGGGTGATCGGCAAGGCGGGGGTGGCCCTGGGGGGCCGCGATCTGGACCGCTGGATCGCCTCCCATCTCTGCCCCGATGTCGTGCCGGATCCGGCCCTGCTCACGGTGGCCGAAGCAATCAAATGTCGCCTCAGCCAGAGCGAAGAGGCCCTGGGCCTGTGGCTGGATCCATCCGGCACAACCCGGGAACTGCGCCTCGATCGCCCACGCCTGGAAAAGCTTCTGGTGGAACGGGGCCTGGTGGCCCAGCTGGACGCCCTGCTCGATTCCGTGCTGGCGGCCGCCCGCAGCGAAGCCCTGGCTGGCCCCGCCATCGCAGCGGTGTTAACAGTGGGGGGCTGCAGCCAGCTGCCCCTGCTGCGCCGCTGGCTGCAGGAGCGGCTACCCGGGGTACCCCTGCAGGGCGATAGACCAATCGAAGCTGTCGCCATGGGGGCGCTTGCCCTCACCCCCGGAGTGACCCTGCGGGATGTGCTGGCCAGGGGAGTCTCCCTGCGGTGCTGGGACCAACGTTCCGGTCAGCATCGCTGGCATCCCCTGTTCGTGGCCGGCCAGGCTTGGCCCACCGAACAGCCCCTGGAAGTGGTGCTGGCCTGCAGCCAGGACGACCAGCAAGAATTGGAGGTGGTGCTGGGAGAGCCGCTGCCCCAGGAGCGCTCGGAGGTGATGTTCGTCGATGGTTTGCCGGTGCTGAACCGACGGCGAGTCGACCAGCCGCGGGTGGAAACCTGGCCGACAGCCGCCCCAACCCTGCCCCTGGCAAGCCCGGGGCGCCGCGGAGAAGACTGCCTGCGCCTGCGCTTCCAGATCGATGCCAGTGGCCAATTGCTGCTGGAGGCCCAAGATTTGAGCAGCGCCCAGCCGCTTGGCACCCTCAGCCTGGGGCCGGTGCGTTGACGCCAGTGCGACCGCTGTGAAGCCACGATGGAAGCTGCTTGTTCGCGAGCCCCCCGCCCATGCCCAGGAAGGGTCCACCCCCTCAACCGACTGCCCCCCCTGAACCCCAACGCCCCTGGCGACTGGTGGGACTCGGCTTGGCCCTGGCGGCAGCGGGACTGGTGATGGCCCTGCAACCCCAGCCCCCCAAGCACCGCCCAGGCCCCCTCCACAGCCAAAAAGCCACCGTGGCGACGACCCGCCTGCGTCAGGAGGCCCTTGGCCGGTTCAGCCGGGGAGATCCCGAGGGGGCCGTGGCGGCCCTCGCTCCCCTACGCCAAACCAACCCAAACGAGGCAGCCGCCCTGGGGGAAGCGCTGCGCACCAACTGGAACCGCAACCGACTGGAGGCCGCCCGGGCCGAACGGCTGGCCAAAGCGGGCCAATGGTGGGAGGCGCTCGATACCCTCAACCGCCTGGATCACCCCTGGTGGCAACGGCATAGCCAGGCCCTGCGCCGTCGGGTGGAGCAGGGGGCGGCGGCCCTGGAGCAAGAGCATCACCAACACAGCCACGGCCCTGGACCCGCAGGAGTTGACACCGAGCAGCTCGATGCCGAAGTCAAGAGGCGTCTGCAGGGTGGCCAACCCCAGTGGCAGGCTTTTGTGGAGGGCTGTGCCGCGGTGGGGGGCCAGGTGCTGGAGGAGGGTCCGGAAGTGAACTGCATTCCCCGCAAAGGTAAGCAGGGGCCATGACAGGATTGTTGATCAGTGATCGAGATCGGTTCATGCAGGCAGGTGATCAGGTCAGGGTGAGCAGCAATGTGGTTGTCTTCACCCATCCAGAGCATCGGGGCGCGGCCTATGACTTGCAGGGCCAACAGGGAGAAGTTGTTCAGGTGCTCGAGGACTGGAAAGGAAGGCCGATCAGCCCCAACTTGCCTGTAATCGTGGCCTTCGGCCGCTTCCGCGCCCATTTCAGAGCCGAAGAGCTCTCGCCCCTTTGAGCTTTCCCCAACGTCGGGTCCTGCTGGGGCATCAGCTGCGCGGACGGATCAGATAGACCCCTTCTTCGCCATCGACGGATTGCAGGCAGAGCTGGATGGTCTCGAGCCTCGTGGTGGGTACCACCCGACCGCAAAAATCAGGCTGGATGGGGAGTTCGCGATGGCCCCGATCCACCATCGCCACCAATTGCACCCGATGGGGACGGCCCCAGCTCTGCAGGGCTTCAAGGGCAGCCCGCACGGTGCGCCCGGTGAAGATCACGTCATCCACCAGCACCACATGGCGCCCATCCAGGCTGACGGGGAGCTGGGTGGCCTCCACGAGCCTTGTGCCGACGCGCTCCAGATCATCGCGATAGAAGGTGGGGTCCAGACTGCCGTGGGCCACGGCATGGCCGACCATCAGCGCCAGTCGATCCGCCAAGACCTGGGCCAAAGCCACACCACGGGTCGGAATTCCCAGCAACACGAGAGCATCGGGATCGACAACACTCTCGAGAATTTGCGAAGCCAAACGATCCAGGGTGCGGCAGAGTTCAACGCTGGAGAGAATCTGGACGCGATTCCCTGGCTCTCGCTCCGAAACAGCCGGCGCAGACATAGGAGCAGAGCCTTGGATCTACAGAGAACTGATGCTAAGGGGCCCATGTGACCAAAACCTGACGCCAGCCGGCCAAATTGGAGGCTTCAGAAGAGCGGGCTGTAAGTTGGCAGCGAATGCAAATTCCTTAAGGAGCGGGCCTTCGGGTGATTTCAGTTCCTTCTTCCAAGCAATCGTCCAGCGGCCATGCAGGAGCTGAGGGATCTGGATCGATGGCCGTCATCCCCGAACCGAGGGCGAGTCTTGAACATCAACGTCCGGTAGCTCCAGTCGTGCTGGCCATTCTGGATGGCTGGGGATTCCGTGAACAAGAGGAATACAACGCCGTGCGCTGTGCCGATACCCCGGTGATGGATGCCCTCTGGCACGCCTATCCCCATACCCTGATTTCGGCCAGTGGCGCCGCCGTAGGCCTACCTGACAACCAAATGGGCAATTCCGAGGTGGGCCATCTCACCATCGGCTGTGGTCGCATCATTCGCCAAGAACTGGTGCGGATCAGCCAGGCTGTCCAGGACG
>JBIIRU010000114.1:0-7826 GCA_044341355.1 Cyanobium sp.
GCGCCACTCCCCCAAGTGGCCGTGTCCCTTCGTCTCGTGCTGGTTCGCCATGGACTCAGCAGCTTCAACCTGGAGGACCGCATCCAGGGCCGGGACGACCTTTCCAGCCTCACGGACACCGGGCGCGCGCAGGCCCGCTCCTGCGGCCTCAACCTGCAGGAGGTGATATTCACCACGGCCCTGTCTTCCCCCCTCAGCCGCGCCCGCCACACCGCCGAAGAGCTGCTGGCGGCCCAGGGCCATGGCGTCAGCCACGTCCTGGACGACGACCTGCTGGAGATCGACCTGGAGCCCTGGAGAGGCTGGACGCTCAGCGAACTCATCCAGCGGGCACCAGAACTGGAGGCCATCTGGCGCCATCACCCCGCCGATCTGGAGCTCGAACGGGCCGATGGGCGGCGCTACCGGCCCCTGCCCGAGTTGATGGACCAGGCCGCCCGCTTCGTCGATCGCCTGATCGGCCAGCACGGCGAAGCTCTCAACGCCCCCGGTGTCACTGACAGTGTGCTGGTGGTGGGGCACAACGCCATTCTGCGGGTCTTGGTGCTGCAGCTACTCGGCATGGGTTTGGAGGGCTTTCGGCGGATTCGGCTGGACAATGCCTCAATCTCAGTCTTAAACCTGAGCCGACGGGCCGACGGCAGTCTGGAGGTCCAGATCGAGTCCCTAAACGGCACCTCCCACCTTGACGCCCCCCTGCCCCGCCGCACCGCCGGGCCCCGGCTCCTGCTGGTGCGCCACGGCGAAACCGACTGGAACCGCCAGGGGCGCTTCCAGGGGCAGATCGACATCCCCCTCAACAGTCGGGGGTTGGAACAGGCCCAAGCGGCGGCTGAGTTTCTGGCCCCAATACCGATTCAGCGGGCCTACACCAGCGCCATGGCCCGTCCTCGCCAAACTGCCGAGGCCATCCTGGCTTGCCATCCCCAAGTGCCCTTGGTGAGCACCCAGGGCCTGCGGGAGATTGGCCACGGCCACTGGGAGGGCCGCTTGGAAAGCGAAATCGCCAGCCACTGGCCCGAGCTGCTGGCCGATTGGAAAAGGGCCCCGCAAACCGTGCAGATGCCCGAGGGCGAAAATCTCCAACAGGTGTGGGACCGCTCCCTGGCGACCTGGCAGCGGATCGTGCGCAGCCTCGACAACGACGAAACCGCCCTGGTAGTGGCCCATGACGCCGTCAACAAAGCCTTGATTTGCCACCTTCTCGGCCTTGAAGCCCGCCACTTCTGGGCCGTGAAGCAGGGCAACGGAGGGGTCACGGTGATCGATTACCCCAACGGTGCCGAAAGCCCTGCGGTGGTCACCAGCATGAATCTGACCCGGCATCTGGGCGGCGTGCTGGATCGAACCGCCGCCGGAGCCCTTTGATCCGGCTGATGCCCCCATGAGCGACCCGCACCTGCTGCTGCATCGGGTCAACTTGATGGAGGGCCCGGGTCGCCCGGCCAGGATTGTGGATGCCCTGATCAGCGGCCAGCGGCTGCAGGCCCTGGCCGAACCTGGGGCCCTACCAGTGCCCTTGCAGGGCCGCTGCCAATCCATCGATGCCCAAACCTGCTGGCTGGCACCTCCGCTGGTGGATCCCCACAGCGTCCTGGATGACCCCTACCTGGGCCGGGCCGAAACCCTGACGAGCCTCCAGGCCGCCGCCGCTGCGGGGGGCTACGGCACTGTGGCGCTACTGCCCTGGGCCAGGGCCTGGAGGGACCGGCCCGAGCGGCTGGTGGGCCTGGGCTGGCCGGCCCCGATGCAGCTGCACCTTTGGGGCAGCTTCTGCCTCGAAGGCCAGGATCGGGACCTGGCCGGCCATGGGGACCAGTTGGCGGCCGGTGCCATCGGTCTGGCGGCTGGGGACAGCCTGCCCCCCCTGGGGCTGCTGGAACGGGGCCTGAGCCTGGCGGAAATGGCCGACAAGCCCATCCTGCTGCCGATGAGGGACAACACCCTCTGCCGAGCTGGGTTCGTGCGCGAACGGGTGGAGGCGTTGCGGGCGGGTTGGCCGGTAGACCCGGCCCTCAGCGAGATCCTGCCCCTGCAGACCTTGCTCACCCTGGCGGGCCGCCTACCCCAATCCCGACTGCGGCTGATGAATCTCTCCACCGCCGAAGGGGTTTCCCTGCTGCGCCAGCACCAACCCCACCACCCCCTGACCAGCGTCTGCTGGTGGCACCTGATCAGCGACAGCGGTGGTCTGGAGTTGGCGGATGAGGGCTGGAAACTGGTTCCCTCCCTTGGGGGTCCCGGTGACCGACGGGCCCTGATCCAGGCCCTGGCCGAGGGCGTCATCAGCGCAGTGGCGGTTCACCACCAGCCCCTGGATGCGGAAGAACAGCTTTTACCCCTGGACCAGCGCCCTGGGGGCCTGGCGGGCCATGGTCTGGTCCTGCCCCTGCTTTGGCAGGAACTGGTGCGTGGTCACGGCTGGGAGCCAACCCTTTTGTGGGAAAGGCTTTGCTGGGGTCCCGCCCGTTTTCTGGGTGTGGCGGCAGAGGCCCTGCTCCCCGGCAGCCAACGTTGGCTGCTGTTTGATGCCGAAAAGTGCTGGCTCTGGCAAGCCCAGAACGCAGAGTCATTGGCGGCGAACCAACCCTGGCTCGAGCGGCCCATGGTGGGTCAGGTGGTGGCCAGCGGACTCACTGCTGCGACGGAGTGGTTGGTCCCAGGCTTCCCATCTTGTTGAAGGGATAGAACCTCCAAAAGGCTCGCCCGATGATCTCGCTCTGGGGCAGAAAGGGACCTCCGGGCCAAAAGCGGCCATCCCAACTATTGCCCCGGTTATCGCCCAGCACCAACACATGGTTCGCGGGCACCACCACATCAAGGCTGCGGCATGGGCCGACCCCCTGGGCATTCACCGGGCAGGGGGTCTTTACGTAGGGCTCTTCAAGCCTCTTGCCGTTGATGGACACCCGGCCGCGGGGATCCACAGCCACCCGCTCGCCGGGAAGGCCGACAACCCTCTTGATATAGGCATCGCAGGCAGGCTGTTGCAGACCCTCCAGGGAACCGATGACAGGAATGTTGACTAGGAGGCAGGTGAGGGGACCCCGCCGGGGCTGCTGGGCGCTAAGCACCGGGTCGAAGTGGTGGGGGGCATGGAAAACAATGATTTCGCCGCGCTGGGGCGCCCGGCCCCTAAAGCTCAGCTTTTCCACCAGCAGGCGATCCTGGAGCTGGAGACCCGGCAGCATCGATCCGGACGGGATGTAGCGGGCCTCGATCAAAAACTGGCGTATCCCCAGGGCCACGGCCAGGGTCAACAACAAGCTGCGCCAGAAGGCCCATGGATTTTCAGGCTCTTCTTCCCGTTCAGGTCGCCTGGATCTGGTGAGATGAACCCTGGTGTCTGGTGCTTCGACAGCGGGGGGATGGGCCTGGGATTCCTTCGGGCTCAAGGCACTCCGTCAGGTAGGTCGGGGTTCAAGCCAGAGTAGGCACTCCCCTGCCGCCCGGCTCCCATGGCTCGCCCCCGCTGGCATGACGCCCTGCCGGTACCGGCCCATCGCCTTGGGCGTAGCTGGGATCGCTTTGTGGCGATCTGGGCGACCATCAACCTGCTGTGGGTGTTCTTCGACCTCAGCTATGTGCCGCTGAGGACCTTCTGGTTGCAACGCAATCTTTATCCAATTCCTTCGGCACCCCTCGCCCTGCCGTTGCGCTTCCTGCCTGATTTGACGCCCTGGATGGACCCGATCAAGGGCATTGA
Organism: Cyanobium sp.; assembly: GCA_044341355.1. Taxonomy (GTDB): domain Bacteria; phylum Cyanobacteriota; class Cyanobacteriia; order PCC-6307; family Cyanobiaceae; genus Cyanobium. The sequence goes on from JBIIRU010000114.1 coordinate 3,707, forward strand.
GCCCCACCGGGAAACCCAGGCCTACCAGCGCAGTTTCCAAGAGTTGGACCAAGCCTTGCTCCAACCCGCCCCTCCCGGAGCCCCCCTCGCTCTTTCGCCGGACCAGATCCGCCTGTTGCGGCGCCAGATCCGTCTCAACGAGCAGATGATCGATACCAATCCCTTTGAAGCGACTGGGGCCTCAGGCACCCTGGAAAAGATTAAATTCCGCCTTCGCAACCGGGCCAATCTCGACTCGGCCAAGGAGTCCGCCGCCCAATTGCTCGATCCCGATCGGCTCAACAGTCAAATCTGGAAATCGGAGCGCCGCTTCTGGAACAAGGAGGTGCTGCCCCTGGTGGCCACCAACTACTGGCGATCGATCGACAACAACGGCCGGCCCACGGACCACTTCTGGCGATACGACCTGGTGCTGTTCCAGAGCGTCTTTCTCTTCGACATTCTGTTGCGGGCGGTGCGACTGCGGCGCCGTCTGCCTGGTCTGAGCTGGAATCAGGCCCTGCTGCGGCGCTGGATCGATCTGCCCCTGCTGCTGCCCTTCTGGCGCTGGCTCCGGGTGGTGCCGGTGCTGGAGCGGCTCCATACCAGCCGGCTGATCAGCATCGAGCCGCTGCGGGCCGTGATCAGCCGGGGCGTGGTGGCCCTGCTGGCGGTCGAGTTGTTTGAGGTGCTGGCATTGCAACTGCTTGACGGTCTGCAGCAGCTGATTCGTTCAAGGCGCTGGCCGGAGCGGATCCGTTCCCTGCGCAGCGACCGAAGTGTGCTCGCGCACCGGGATCGCCAACTGCTTGAGCTGCTGCGGATCTGGGGTCCGATGCTGCTGGGGGAGGTGGCCCCTCGCCTGGCCCCTGAATTGCAGGGGGTCCTGGGCCATGCGTTGCAGCGCAGCCTGCAAACTTCGCTGATTCCCACCTCCCTGCGGCGGCTGCAACCGCTGCTGGAGATGGAAAAAGGTCTCAGCCGTCAATTGGCCGGCGGCATGGTGGAGAGCCTCATCGACCTGAGCCGCAGCACGGGTAATCGGCTGAGCTACAGGGATGACCAACAACTCGCCCTGCTGCAGCGCTTCCTGGACCGCTTCTGGGAGGAATTGGCCGCCTCCCTGGAGCAGGGCCCGAACCTGGAGCGCTCCCAACAGCTGCTATGCGCCTTGCTGGAGGCGGTCAAGCGCAACTACATCAGCCAGATCAACCGGGCGGGTATCGACGAACTGATAGACGAACTGGATCAGCTGATGACCCTTGGGGGCTCCGATCGGCCCGGGGTGCCGGAAGCGAACCCAGGAGGGCTCAGGGGCGCAGCAGGGACTGCTGCCACTCGTCCTGACGAAATCCGGTGAGGATGGGGCCTGCTGGGGTGACCAGAAAAGGGCGTTTGATCAGGCGACCATCGGCCGCGAGGGCCTGCAGCAACGGCTCATCATCCATCGCCTTGACCACAGCGGCGCCCAGGGAGCGATAACTCTGACCACTGGTGTTGATCAGGCGGGAACGGCCACCCTCCTGAGCCAGGGCGCGACGCAACAGTTCGGGGGTGGGTGGAGTCTTGGTGATGTCGATCATGGGCAGCTCAAGCCCATGGTCCTTCAACCAAGCCAAGGCCTTGCGACAGGTGCCGCAGGCCTTGTAGCCGTAAAGGATGGCCCCAGCGCCGCCGTTGGTGGCCATGGCCGAATTCAGCTGCGGCCCACCAGGGCCTTGAGGGCGCCTACCAGGCTGTTGGAGCCCTTGCCGACGCCATCACCGGGATTGGTACGCACGGTGACATCACCGTTGACGGTGGTGCGGCAGCTCAGGCGGTAATTGGCGGGGCGGTCGGCCAGATAAACCTCCTCGACATCGCTGCGGGGGGAAAGGTTGCGACCCCCCTCAAGCACTTCCATCACACAGGTGCCGCACTGGCCCAGGCCACCGCAGTTGTTGAAATTGTTGAGGCCCTTATAAGGGTTGATGCCGGCATCAAGGGTTGCCTTGCGCAGGTTCGCCCCCTCGATGCAACCCACCTGCTGGCCTTCCTTTTCAAAACGGATGGTGGGCACGGTGGATGAAGGTATCGGCGCCAAACAACTTAAGACACGTCCCGCCCCGATTCCAGCAGCAGGGCAGGCTTGCAAGACCGAAACGCCAAAAAGGAGCCGCCGGGGAGGCTGCTTAGCATGCCGTTATCGCTTGGGTGCCTTGTCCCATACCGCCGCGGCCCGCTACGACCGCATTGCCCAGCTCCTGATTCCCGGCTACAGCAGCCTGGCCCGCCTTGGGGTGGCCTTGCTGGCCACCTCCCCCCTGGGGGTAATGCCAGGCGCCTCCATCTTGGTGGCCGGCTGCGGCACAGGCGCCGAGTTGCTGGAAGCCCGACGCCAACGCCCCGACTGGCGACTGACCGCCATTGATCCCTCGCCGGCGATGTTGGCAGCCGCCCGGGAAAGGTTGACCAGCGAGCAAGGCAACGCTGGCGAAGGCATCACCTGGCAGGACACCCGGCTGGAAGATCTAGACAACAGCACGGGTTTCGACGGCGCCCTTGCGGTACTTGTGTTGCAGGGCCTCCCCGATGACGGCAGCAAACTGAGATTTCTCACTGCCCTGGCCCGCAGCCTGCGGCCGGGGGGCGAGGTGCTGCTGGTTGATCTAATGCAGGGAGAAAAGTCGGCCCTTCAGGACCAATTGGCGGCGGCACGACTGGCCTTTCAGCGGGCCGCCGGTCCGCTGGATGGGGAAACAATCGCCAACGATGAACCCCTGCGTGGACTCACCGAAGCCGTGCATCCGATCGGATCGTCCCGCCTGGCCGCCTTGGTGGAAGCAGCCGGCTTCAGCGACCCGGCACCGGTGTTCCGGGCCCTGGATTACGAGGGCGTGCTGCTGCAACGCCTGGCGTAAATGGGGCCAAGTCCTTACCTTGCAAGGCCGTTACTGGTGGCTCAAGCGGCCGGGCGGGCCTGGCTGTGGTGGCGATGGTGATTGAGCTGGCTGGGAGGCACTTCCAGGTGGTCCAAGTGCTCACGGATGGCACGGAGCTCCTCCAAAATGGAAGTCAGTATCTGTTGGGTGGCGGTGGAGGGTGAATTAAGCACCTCAACGGTTACTTCCTTGATGCGCATCACGTCCCTGGCAAAACGGGCGACCTCATTGGGATGGAAAACAAGTGGATCCTTTTGATCGGTGCGGTATTCGGGATTCAGCTTGCGGGGGTTGAAGGGGGGATTGAGGCTGCGAGGATCGGTATTTGTATAACGATATACAGAAGCGCGGGAACGATTCAGGGCCTTTTGCACGTCATCGATCGTGATCAAAAGCTCTTCTTTCCGCTCAGCCCCTGAACCTGCAGTCCCATGCTCCTGGATCAGGGATGCCGCCAATGCCTGAACCCCATTAGCGGCACCTGTGCCAATGGGCGTGGTAGCCGAATTAGGGAGCATGGAGCGCAAAAGCCAACCAGAATGAATGGAAACTTAGCAGATATTTCCAATTGCGTTTACACTACTCAAGAGAGCATCCCGCCAAATCCGGGCTTAGGGCCGTGGCGAACCAGCAACCCAAGTGATTTCCCCCCCGCTTCGCTTGCAGGGACTTTGGTGGGCCAATGGTAGGGTCCGCTCACCTCTCCATTTCTGGCCATGCGCGTCTCCCGCCTGATGCTGGTGACGCTGCGGGACGATCCTGCGGAGGCTGAGATTGTTTCGCACAAATTGCTGTTGCGCGCCGGCTACACACGCCGCATCAGCTCCGGCATTTATGCCTACCTGCCCCTGCTCTGGCGTGTCCTGCAAAAGATCTCCCAGATCGTGCGCGAGGAAATGAATGGCACAGGCGCCCTGGAAGTGCTGCTGCCCCAGCTCCAACCCGCCGACCTTTGGGAGCGCAGCGGCCGTTGGGCCGGCTACACGGCGGGGGAAGGCATCATGTTCCACCTCACCGATCGCCAGGGCCGGGAACAGGGGCTGGGACCCACCCACGAAGAGGTCATCACCGCCCTGGCGGCAGACCTGATCCGTTCCTACCGCCAGCTGCCAGTCAACCTGTACCAGATCCAAACAAAGTTTCGCGATGAGATTCGCCCCCGCTTCGGCCTGATGCGGGGGCGGGAATTCATCATGAAAGACGCCTACTCCTTCCACGCC
>JBIIRU010000312.1:0-3374 GCA_044341355.1 Cyanobium sp.
GACTTAGGGCTAAGCCAGGGGCTGCGAGAACCCTTTCAAGACAAGATCTGGACGCATTCCGCGTCATCAAAACGGCTAGCCATACGTTCCAACTTGTGCCGTTCTTCATTAGTTCGGGTGCAGGCAAAGCCGTAACGGGCCCGCACCCGCTCGGAGGCCTCCTGGAGGGCGGCGATTCCCTGGATTCTGAGGGTGGATACCGGCAGGCTTTGGCCGGGCCGCAGCCGCTGCAGGATCACTGTCGAAGGGGAATAAAGAGCGCTGGTGCTGCCATCCGGCCACTCCAGGGTGAGATGAACTTCAGGCATGGATGTCCCTCAGCGATTGACTGATTCTGTCTTGACGGCCCCAGGCAACCTGTCAATTCGATGATGCGGGAATGTCATTTGGATGAAGTCGAAAAGTCATCTAGTTGAAGCGGTAAAGCCCGTCAAGGCTTCCCCCCCTGGCCACAGCAGCGAGCGGGCCCCGGCCTGGATCAACGCCACCGACGCCGGGCCTGGCCCGAAGCGGCCGATGGGCCCGCACCACAGCTCGGGGTACAGCGCCACGGCGGCCGCCAGCAGGGCGCTGGCGCCTGGGTCGACCACCAGCAAGAAGCCATAGCTGGGGAAACAGGTCAGCCAGGCCTCCAGCGCCACCCCCGGAGGCGATTCGATGGCGTCCAGGTCGAGCTGCAAATGACAGCCGGCCGCCTCCGCCAACATCACCGCCGTTCCGGCGATGCCGCCCATGCTCACGTCCTTGGCGGCCTGTACCACCCCCGCACCGGCCAATTGCACCAGCAGCTCAAGGTGGGCCCGCAGGCGCGGGGGATCGGCTTGGGTCGCCGCATCCCAGAAGGGGTAGTGGCGATGGAAAGCGCCTTGGTGGTTGGCCAGCAGACAGCAGATCTGCCCCGGCCGCGCCAGCCGGGCCGAGAGCACAGGCCCCGGGGCCGTGCCCAGCACCGCCACCGAGAGGGCCGTGTAAGGACTCTGCAGGTTGGTATGGCCCCCCACCATCGGTACCCCGAATTTGTCGCAGGCAAAGCCCATCCCCGCCAGCAACGCCTGAGCCGGTTCCGGCCCCTGGCTCCAGAGGCTGTTGACCAGGGCCAGGGGCCGCCCGCCCATGGCGGCGATGTCGTTGAGATTCACCAGCACGGCACTCCAGCCGGCGAACCAGGGGTCCTCGGCCACCAGCTGGGGATGCAAGCCTTCGCAGGCCAGCAACAGGGGGCCCGGGGGCGCCGGCACCAAGGCGGCGTCATCCCCCAGGGCCGCCGCCGCCCCCAGCGAGGGGAAGGGGTGGTGGGCAAAGAGGCGTGCCGGAGCCTGGATGTCACGCTTGCCCAGCAATCCTTCCAGTTGGGACAATCGCTGGACCAAGCCGTCCAGGTCGGCCTCCGCCCTGCTTCGATCCATCTGGTTCTGATGATCCCCGCCGCTGGCCTCGCCTTCCAGGCCGTCTGCTTGTGACCTCATGCCGCCATCAGGCCGGGGCGCCGTTGACTTGCAGGCTCGTAATAGGCCAGATCGGCCTCCATCAGATGGTGGCAGACGCCGCGGATGTCCATGGACTCCAGCGAGTGCCAGTGCAGGCGCTCGAAAAAACGCACGTTCTGGAGCTGGACCGTCGCCAGGAAGCGCTGGGCGCCCCAGCCGTGGGCAGTCGTCACGGCCTTCCAAATCAGCCCCTTGCCGATCTGGTTCTGACGGCGGTAGCTGTCCTTCACCCCCAACCGGCCGCCGTACCAGATTCCCGCTTTCTCCTCCAGGATCCGCACCACTCCCACCACCCCGAAGAACTGGGCGGCGCCGGGATAGATGGCGGCGATGGGGTAGGCGTGGTCATCCCGGTCATCGCGGTCGTGCTCTTCAAAGAGGTGCTGCTCCTGACAGAAGATGGTGCTGCGCAGTTGCCAGTAGCCCTTCATCAGCGGGGAAGTGGTTTGTAGCAGGTGGAAGGAGAAAAGGCCGGAATGGGTCGTGGGAGAGAGTCGAAAATCTTCCGCATCGACGCCAATGCCAAAGCGCACCGAAGGGGTAAAGGCCGCCGGTGCCGAACAGGGACTGGAGCCGATCTTGAGGCTGTTGCCATCCAGGAAGGGCATGGTTAGGCCTGCTGTTCAAACAAAGCCAGGGCTGAGCAGGCCCCGCATTTGGCGCAGCCCGCCGCCATCGCCTCCGCCCGCAGGTCGGAGGCCCGCAGCAGTGCCGCTACGGCCGTGTACACCTCAACCATGAAGGCGGTCTTGGGGGCTGGATGGTCTTGCAGGGGTGTGCCGGCAATGGGCACAAAAGGCACCACGAAGGGATAGACCCCCAGCTGAATGAGGCGTTCGCTGCAACTAATCAGACTCTCAGCGCTGTCGCCCAGGCCCGCCAACAGGTAAGTGGTCACCTGGCCGCGGCCGAACACCGCCACCGCCTGGCCAAATGCTTCGTAATAGCGATCGAGGCTGAATTCCGATTTGCCCGGCAAAATGCGGCGCCGCACCGCTGCTTCCACCACCTCAAGGTGCATGCCGAGGCTGTCCACACCCGCGTCTTTCATCAGCTGATACCAGCTGGGATCCTCCGGCGGCTCGCACTGGCCCTGGATCGGCAGATCCACCCGCGCCTTGACGGCCAGGGCCGTTTCGGCCATCAGCCGGGCGCCCCGGTCGTCGCTGTTGGGGGTGCCGGTGGTCATCACCAGTTGGCGCACGCCATCAAGCCGCACGGCCGCTTCCGCCACTTCGGCCACTTGCTGGGGTGTTTTGCGCACCAGCGTGCGCCCCCCCTCCAGGGATTGCTCGATGGCACAGAACTGGCACGATTGGCTGCGGTCGCGAAAACGAATGCAGGTTTGCTGCAGGGTGGTGGCCAGCACATCGCGGCTGTGCAGCAGGGCGATGGCGCGGTAGGGGATGCCCTCTGCTGTCTCTAAGCCATAAAAAGCTGGTTCGGGCGGGACCTGGACCTGTGCCAGCACGGTGAAATCCCCTTGGGCCAGGCTTAATGAGCCGTCGGCTTCGCTGTGCAGCTGGTAGGGAGACGCCTGGGAGCGGGCGTTGTAAACCGGCACCATCACGGTGGTGCCGTCGATCGTCAAGGCCCGGTGGTCGGAAGGACCGGCTCCCCCCCGGCGTCCCTGGTTGCCCGGCACGGCCGGATCGACCACACCATGGACCTGCAATTCGGTGAGCAGGGTTCCCAAGCGGGGCTCAGTGTCAGCCATGGGCCACCTCCACGGCCACAGCCAGGCCGCAGGGAAGCTCGGGCGCCAGCGGCTCCGGCGCAGGGGATCCCGCTTGGGTGGACGAGAAAAAGTGGGGGGCCGGGCTGGAGGCGGGCTGGGCCGAAGCGGGGACGGCAGGCGAGCTTGGGGCGGTGGCCAGCAGGGCTGGT
>JBIIRU010000241.1:0-4436 GCA_044341355.1 Cyanobium sp.
CGGCGGTCATGGCGCAGTCCCAGCAAGTCGGGCCGGCTGTAGTGCCCGACGCTGTCCATCATGCGTTTGCGCTTGGTAATCAGGTCGAAGTCGAGCTCGGCGATGGCCAGGCCCTCGCCCTCGCCCAGGGGTCCGGCCAGGTATCGGCCCTCCGGACTGATCACCGCCGTGTGGCAGCCCCCCTGGAAGGCCCGGTGCAATGAGGCATCGGGCGTGATGCTGGCGTAATCGCTGGGATCGAGCCAGGCGGTGCTGCACACCACAAAACAACCGGCTTCCAGGGCATGGTGCCGCATGGTCACCGCCGTCTGTTCCGTGAAGATGGGGCCCACCAGGGACCCCGGAAACTGGGCGCAATGGATCTCTTCTCCCTGGGTCATCAAGGCGAAGCGGGCCAGGGGGTTGTAGTGCTCCCAGCAGGCCAGGCTGCCGATGCGACCCAAGTCGGTGGCTACCACCTGGAGGCCGGCCCCATCCCCTTGGCCCCAGACCATGCGCTCGTGACAAGTAGGTGTAATTTTGCGACGTTTAAGCAGCAACTCCCCCTTGTCGTCGATCAGCAACTGGGTGTTGTAAAGGCTGCCCCCATCCCGTTCGTTGATGCCTAGCAAGACATGCAGGCGCCACTGGCGCGCCGCGGCGGCAATGCGGGCCACCTCGGGCCCCTCCACGACGACGGCCTCTTCGTAGAGCTTGAGATGGGAGCGGCCCATCAGCACAGCCGGCTCAACAAACGAGAAATAGGGGTAATAGGGCAGAAAAGTCTCTGGAAAAACAACCAACCTCACACCTGCGGCCGCCGCCTCGGCCATGGCCGCCAGCACCCGGGCGACCGAGCCCTCCAAACTGAAGAGCACCGGTCGGATTTGGGCGGCGGCGACAAGGATTGGATCGGCCATGGGCTGGCGAGTGAGGCTGCGGGGTATGGGGAAGGAATGCAGGTGAATTAGTGCTCAACCCGCCATTGATTGGGCTGGGTTCAGAGGGTCCAGGTGTCCAGAATGAAGGCCCCATCCTTGCGATGCAACAAAATGATGTCCAGCACATCCAGGGGGTTGACCGGGGTGATGCCGGGAATCAGGGCTCCTTCACCATGGCCGTAAAGCGCTTGGAGGGCGAAACGGCAGGCATAGACCTTGCCGCCTTGGTCCATGAACTTTTGCAGGCGGGCGTTGAAGTTGAGATGGCCATCAAAGGCAGCATCACCCAGTTTGGGGAAACCGCGCTGCACCCCCAAGGTAACGCCAGGCCCGTAGAGAAGAATCGAGGTTTCAAAACCTTTATTAATCAGGCGACTAGCTTGGAGCAAGTTAACCAAACCAATCGAACCTTCAAAGGCAACGGTGTGGAAAGTGACCAGGGCTTTTTCGCCAGGTTCCGCTTTGACATCGGGGAAGACTTTTTGCTCGTAATCAACAAGAAAATCTCCCGGCTGATTGGCGGGACGGGTCACTTCAGGCATGGGGAGCAGGGCCGGGGGCGCAGAACTGGGGCAGATTGCACGGCCAGCCCCTAAGTTTGTGTAGCAATTGCAACTAATCCGATTATTTTGGTGGCTATGGCTACCAGAATTTAGCCATTCTCGCCGCAGAATCCTTCTATTCCTTTCGCAGATTCGCTGTGCCCCCAGCAGCGACACCCCCATTGCCCCCCGCTGCCCCCGCCCAGGCGGCAACAATCGCCCCAGCAGTACCGCCGCTGCCGTCCTCCTCACCGGTGGTCATCATCGGTGCCGGTCAAGCGGGCCTGGCCATGGCGGCCTGCCTGAAGCGCCATGGCATCCAGGCCCTGGTGCTGGAAAAGAACCGTATCGGCCATGCCTGGCAGCACCAGCGCTGGGACAGTTTCTGTCTGGTGACACCCAACTGGCAGTGCCGGTTGCCCGATTTCCCCTACGACGGCGACGACCCGGAGGGTTTCATGGTCCGCGACGCCATCGTCGACTACGTGCGCCGCTTTGCCGCCCAGCTTGATGTTGATGTGCGTGAGGGGGTCAGTGTCCAGGGATTGCAGCGCCAGGGGGAGGGCTATCGCCTCAGCACCAGTGCCGGCCAGGTGCATGCCGACCAGGTGGTGGTGGCGATTGGCGGCTATCACCACCCTAAACGCCATGCCCAGGCCCAGCGACTGCCCGCCAGCCTGCTGCAACTCGATGCCCGCGACTATCGCAACCCCGACCAGTTGCCTGAAGGGTCGGTGCTGGTGGTTGGCAGCGGCCAGTCTGGCGCCCAGATTGCCGAAGACCTCTTTTTTGCCGGTCGCCGCGTCCATCTCAGCGTCGGTTCGGCACCGCGCTCGCCCCGCCGGTATCGCGGCAGGGATGTGGTCGATTGGTTGGAGCGCATGGGCTATTACGCCATGCCGATCCACGAACATGCCGACCCCAAGGCCGTGCGATCCAAGACCAACCATTACCTCAGCGGACGGGATGGCGGCCACGAAATCGACCTGCGCCGCCATGCCCTCAATGGCATGCAACTGCATGGGCGTCTGCTGGAGCTCAGCGACCAGAGCATCCGGTTCGCCGACGACCTGGAGGCGAACCTGGACCAGGCCGATGCAGTTTTCAACCGCATCGGCCAAAGCATTGATGTCTGGATCAGCGATCAGGGCCTCGACGTGCCCCCCCAGGATCCCTATGAACCCTGCTGGCGTCCGCTGCCTGGCCCTGCCCCGGCCCTAGACCTGGCAGCCGAACCCCTGGCGGCTGTGATTTGGTGTACGGGCTACAGCAGCGACTTCAGCTGGATTGATGTGCCGGTCTTCGATGGCGCGGGCTATCCCGCCCACGAGCGAGGCGTCACCCCCAGCCCGGGGCTCTATTTTCTGGGACTTCCCTGGCTGCACACCTGGGGCTCGGGCCGCTTCTGCGGCATCGCCGATGATGCCGGCCACTTGGCCGAAGTGATCCGGCTGCGACGGGTGCGCGGTGATGCCTTGCAGGAGCGGTTGATTTGCACGGCTCTGCTGGGCTCCTGAGTCCCGCCGGTTTGGGGGTGCCGCTGCAGGGGTGCCGCTTCAGGCCTGCCGGTTTAGGGGGGCCAACACCCGCTCTACCAAAGTGACCCAATAGCTGGCTCCGATGGCCAGTAAGGCGTCATTAAAGTCGTAGCGGGGATTGTGCAGCAGGCAGCCCCCCGTGCCTGGGCCATTGCCGATCCAGCCGTAGGCCCCCGGGCGGGCCTGCAGCATGTAGGCGAAATCTTCGGCGCCCATGGTGGGGGGTAGGTGGGTGTCGACTCGCTCGGCCCCAACGACGGCCGCCATGGCGGCGGCGGCGGTGGCCGCCTCGGCGGCGCTGTTGACGGTGGGGGGATAACCGGGCAGTATCCGCAGCTCGGCCTGGGCGCCATGGGCCGCCGCCACGCCCGCGCACAGGCTTTGCAGGCGCCCATGGATGGTGTGCCGCACCTCGTCGCGGAAATAGCGCAGGCTGCCCCGCAGCACCACCCTGGCCGGAATCACGTTCCAGGCTTCGCCGCCATGGAACTGGGTGACACTCACCACCGCCGCATCCGCGGCGGCGATGTTGCGGCTGGTGATCGTTTGCAGGGCCTGCACCAGGGCGCTGCCGGCCACGATCGGATCGATGCCCTCTTCGGCCATGGCGGCATGGCAGCCGCGGCCGCTCAGTTCGATTTCGAACTGGACGCAGCCCGCCATCATAGGCCCCGGGCGGACGGCAAAACGCCCCTCCGCCAGACCGGGCCAGTTGTGCAGGCCGTAGACCGCCTGCACCGGGAAACGCTCGAACAGGCCCTCCTGCACCATCACCCGGCCGCCGCCCTCGTTTTCTTCGGCCGGCTGGAAGATCAGCACCACGGTGCCGTCAAAGCGTCGGGTTTCGGCCAGGTACTGGGCAGCCCCCAGCAGCATGGTGGTGTGGCCGTCTCAGCGCCATGGGGGGCTCCTCAGGCCGCCAACACCGGCGACGCGGCGCCCACCAGCTGGCGCAGGGTGGTGATCACCCGCTCCTGTTGCTCGTCGCCCAGTTCGGGGAAGATCGGCAGGCTGAGCACTTCGACGCAGAGGCGCTCGGTGACCGGCAGGCTGCCGGGTCCGTAGCCCAGTTCGGCGTAGGCCGGCTGGCGATGGATCGGGATCGGGTAATAGATGATCGTGATCACCCCTTCTTCCTGGAGCTGCTGCTTGAGCCAATCGCGGCAACAGGCTTCCGGCAGGCCGAAACTGGCACTGTCGCTGGAGGGGGTACAGCGGCCGGCACAACGGGCCGAATCGGCGGGACAACCCGGCACCCGCACCACGAATTGGTTCCAGCTATGGCCGTCGGGGCCCGCATCGGCAAGCTGGAGGGTGGGGAGGTCGCCGAGGGCTTCCCGGTAACGCTCAGCGATGCGGCGGCGCCGCTCCACCCACAGGGGCAGGTGCGGCAATTTGACGTTGAGGACTGCCGCCTGCATGGCATCAAGGCGGCT
>JBIIRU010000115.1:0-7785 GCA_044341355.1 Cyanobium sp.
GCTAGAAGCGGACCCAACGCCACCATCGTCCGCCGATAAATCCATCACCCTGGGGACTTGCGGCCCAGTGTTGATCAAAGCCTGCCAGCATCGTGTTCTCCATTCCTGTGCTGCGATGCCTGCCGAAGATTTGATCTGGCGCCGCAGTTGGTACCCGGTGGCCTTCCTCAAGGATCTGCCGCAGGACCGTCCCACTGCCTTCACCTTGCTGGCCGAGGATTTGGTCCTCTGGCACGACCGCCAGGCCGGGCGTTGGCGGGCCTTCGCCGATGTCTGCCCCCACCGGCTCGTGCCCCTCTCCCAGGGGCGCCTCAACGACCAGGGCGAGCTGGAGTGCCCGTATCACGGCTGGTGCTTTGACGGTGAGGGGCGCTGCACCACCATCCCCCAGGCCAATCCCGGCGCCAGCATCGACACCCTGCGCAGCCGTTGCCGGTCCTACGCCACCGCCGCGGCCCAAGGGCTGCTGTTTGTGTTCAGCGGTGACCCTGCCGCGGCCGACGCCGTGCCCCTGCCCCTGGTGCCGGTGCTGCAAGAGAACCCGGCCGCCTGGACCGTTCAGGATTCCTTCCGCGATTTGCCCTACGACGCCCTCACCCTGCTGGAGAACGTGCTCGATGTGAGCCATGTGCCGTTCACCCACCACGCCACTGTGGGCAAGCGTGAGACTGCCGGTCCGGTAGACCTTGAACTCACCGCCAGTGGATTGGAGGGGTTCAGTGGCCTATGGCAGGAAGGGCCCCGCCGCGGCAGTCTTGGCAGCCAGACCACCGAGTTCACGGGCCCCAGCCTGATGATCCATGACCTCACCACCAAGGGGGGCACCCGTTTCCAGACGGTGGTGTACGCCACCCCGATCCACAGAGGGGCCTGCCGGCTGTTTGTGCGGTTGCCCTTTTTCTTCGGCTCCCCCTGGCCTGGTCGGTTGCTGAAACTGCGGCCCGAGTGGTTGCAACACCTCGGCAACCACGTGGTGCTCGAAGACGACCAGCTGTTCCTGCATTGGCAAGAGCGGGTGCTGGAGGAGAGGGGCGGCGGCACCTCCCTCGCCCAGGCCTGCTACTTGGCCACCCGCTCCGATCTCTACGTCCGTGCCCTGCACGAATGGGTGGATCGGGTAGGCGGCGGCCCATTCCCCCAGACGCCCCTGCCGGAGCGGCTTGGCGTCCAACCCCTGCTGGAGCGTTATGAGAGCCACACCCGCCACTGCCGCAGCTGCAGCTCGGCTGATCGGCGCTTGGCGCTGCTGCGGCCTGCAGCTTTAGTGGCAACGGCCCTGGCCCTGGTGGCCGCCGCTTGGTGGGGGCCCACCCCTGCCGGGGCCGTCTCCCTGGCTTTGGCCTTGGTGGCCACCGGGGCCTGGATCCAGGCCGGCCGTTGGCGCCAGGCCCTGCGATTTGGCTCACCCCTACCTCCCCGCAACCGCAGCTAGAGGGGCAGGCCCGTATTTCCTCGGCCCCCACTGGGCCGTTGCCTTAATCAGGCCCAGAACAGCAACCGGGTGGCGATTTCGACCACGACCAGGCCGATCAGGGCCATGGCCGCTAGTAGGGAATTGGGTTTGGACATGCTTCGAGCCTCCACTTGGCGGAACCCTAAAGGAAATCTTAAGATCTGGCCACGCTCTGGCGCCAATCGCCCCAGATCGCCATATCACGCAACATCGCGCCATGCTCCCCTCGGCTCGATCGGTCCGGTTGCTGGAGGTGGCGGCTCAATAACCCGAGTCGGCCACGCAGATCCCTTGGCAAGAAAGGCCGTTGCTTGCGGTGCGACCACAATGACCGCAAAGCACGGGCTCCGCCGCAGGTGCTGCAGCTGCTCCTCCGGCCTCCCCTTCACCAGCAGTTATCCAGCCTTGATGGGGGGAAGAAGGACGGTCCGTGGCGGCCTGGCCCGGGGTCTCCTGTGGCAGGGTCAAGGCGGCGGGCCCGGTGGTCAGTCCGATCATGGCGCCCATTGCCCTGTTGCTGTGCCCATGGTTTCCGCCCCTGCATCGCCCCGCATCGGTGTGGGCACCTGGGCCTGGGGCAACCAGCTGCTCTGGGGCTACGACCCGGCCAAGGACGGGGAACTGCGCCAGTGCTTCCAGCGGGCCGTGGCCTTGGGGCTGCACTTTTTTGATACAGCCGATTCCTATGGAACCGGGCGCTTCAATGGCCGCAGCGAGACCCTGCTTGGCCAGTTCTGCTCGGAGCTGGCCCCGGCCGATCGCCAGGCACTCACGCTGGCCACCAAGCTGGCCCCTTTCCCTTGGCGCCTGGGCCGCCAGGGCTTTCGTTCCGCCTTCGCGGCCTCCCACCAGCGACTCAAAGGCCACCTCGATCTGGTGCAACTGCACTGGAGCACGGCCCGTTATGCCCCTTGGCAGGAGGGCCCCCTGCTGGATGGGTTGGTGGATCGGCAGCTCGCTGGAGATGTTGCTGCTGTTGGGGTTTCCAACCTGGGTCCCGCCCGCCTGCGCCAGGTCCATCGCCATATGCAAGAGCGCGGTGTGGCTCTGCGCAGCCTCCAGGTCCAGTTGTCCTTGTTGGCTCCCCAGCCGGTCCAGCCAGGGGGGCTGGCAGACCTATGCCAGGAGCTGGGGGTTGAATTGATCGCCTACAGCCCCCTCGCCCTTGGGCTCTTAACCAAGCCCGCCGGGGATCGCCCGCCCTGGCCCCCAGGGCCCCGGGGCTTGCTTTATCGGCGGCTTTGGAACGGTTGCCAGCCCCTGTTGGCCGCCTTGGGCAGCATCGCTGGCGACCGGGGTGTCTCCCAGGCGGCCGTTGCCCTTAATTGGTGCCGGGCCCATGGCGCCATGCCCATCGTTGGCCTGCGTCGCAGTGACCAGGTGGATGGGGCCGCAGCGGCTCTCTCCTGGGAGCTGGGGGCCGATGAACGGAAACTGCTCGATGCCACCAGTGCATCCCTGGCGGTGGCGATGCCGACGAACCCATTCCAGAGCCGTTGAGGAGCCAGGTCTCAAGGGCCAGGCCTCTAGTCCCTTGACCCCATTCAGGGAGCCCCGTCAGTGGGGCTCACCCTCAAAGTCCGCGTCGGGGGTGATGACCACCGGCAGGGACTCGGGGCGTGGCTCGACGCCTTCTCCGCCCTGGATTACCTGCAACAGGTGGGCATCTCGTTGCAAGCCCTTGTCGTCGTTGTCGGATCCGGGACCGCAGGCAGCCAGGGCTTCTTGCAGCAGCGAATCAAAGGTGGATCCCGGGAGTCGGTGACGGGCCAGTTCCAGGAAGGCCCGGGACAAGGATTCACCCGCCGCCGCCCTCACCGCCGGGTTGCTGCGCCGCAGATCCTGTTCCTGACTGATGGCCGCTAAGAAGCGCTCGGTCACATCTCGCTTGGTGGTGGCGCGGATACGGGTGTCTTGCTCGGTCTGGCTGAGAAAAATCTGCCCCTCAAGCTCATGGAGCCGGCGGTTGAGGCTTTCGAGAACCTCCTCCGCTTCCTTGACGATATGGGCCAGTTGACCGTCAGAGAGCCGGGGCAGATCGGCCACGTACACCTTGCCGTGGTCCCTCAGGGTCAAGAAGGTGGGGCGAGGTCCTGAACCAGTGCTGGGACCCGCTTCCCGGAAACGGGGGCGAGGCTGCACAGGTCGCTGGGGCGGTATCGGACCCGCTGAGCTGCGGCGACGGGTGATTCGAGTCGAGGTATCGAGCATCGCTAAAGAAAAGAAGGGCAGTACTGGCGAGCCGGGTGGGCGCTTGGACTTGTATAGGGGATCACCCAACGACCATAAAGACCCGGGGGTGGGCGAAGTCACCAATCTTTCAGTACGGCAATCCCGCCAACGCCTCCTGGGGGGCAGCCCCGGCGGCGATTCGGCCCATCTCCCAGGCCCCGAAACCGGTGGCCTGGCAGACCCCCAAAGCGTCTTCGACGGCATCGGGCGGCACCACCAGGCAGAACCCCACCCCCAGATTGAAAGTGTTCCACAGGTCGGCCTCGGGCACCTGACCCCAGTGCTGCAGCCAGTCAAAGAGCGCCGGCCGCGTCCAGCTGTCCGGATCAATGACCCCGTGGACCCCCGCCGGCAGGGCTCGGGGCAGGTTCTCCGGCAGCCCTCCGCCAGTGATGTGGGCCATGCCGTGCAGGGGCACGTTATGCCGTTGCAGCGCCTTCACCAATGGGGCATAAATAAGGGTTGGCGCCAGCAGTGATGCGATTAGGGATGGCCCGTTGGCTTCGATGGGTTCGTGGGGGGGGTGGCCGCTGGCCGCAAGAATCTTGCGCACCAGGCTGAAACCGTTGCTGTGGATGCCGCTGCTGGCCA
This sequence comes from Cyanobium sp., assembly GCA_044341355.1. Classification (GTDB taxonomy): domain Bacteria; phylum Cyanobacteriota; class Cyanobacteriia; order PCC-6307; family Cyanobiaceae; genus Cyanobium. The sequence goes on from JBIIRU010000115.1 coordinate 4,277, forward strand.
CCGCCACGATCCGATCGCCGACGCCCACGGCCTGGCCATCAATTAGTCGCTCCTCTTCGACCACCCCCACACAGAAGCCGGCCAGGTCGTAGCGCCCTTGGGGATAGAACCCCGGCATCTCGGCGGTTTCACCCCCCAACAGGGCACAGCCCCCTGTTGTGCAGCCGGCGGCGATCCCCTCCACCACCTCGGCCATGGCCTCGGCGCTGAGGCGGCCAGTGGCGATGTAATCCAGAAAAAACAGGGGCTCGGCGCCGCTGGTGATCACATCGTTGACGCACATCGCCACCAGATCGATCCCTACCCCCTGGTGGGCGCCATGGTCCTGGGCCAGTTCCAGTTTGGTGCCTACCCCGTCGGTGCCGGCCACCAGCAAGGGTTGCCGCAGACCCCCCGGCAGGCGGCAGAGGCCTGCGAACCCCCCCAGAGCGCCACGCACCTCGGGCCTGTGGGTGCTTTCCACACTGCGGCGGATGCGTTCCACGAAAGCCCGCCCCGCCACCACATCAACCCCGGAGTCGCGGTAATCCATAGCCGTGCTGCCGGAACTGGCTCCGATCTTCCGATGGCGGCGACCCCGGGCCGCCATTCAGCTCCTTGGAAGGTGGACGATTCCAAGATCGGCACGCTCAATGATTCGCCCAGCTGATGCCAAAGATCAGATTTTCCGATGTCTCCATTTGGTGACCGGGGCGCGGTTTTCAGTTGGGGTCAGAGGATGGGCAATGGATGATGAAATCTGATCAATCAATTTGGGCGACTTCCTCACCTTTTGGCCCCGCCAATTCGGGATACCTTGGCTTAGTTGTTATTCATGTAAGGAACTTCCGGGGTAATTTCACTGAATTTTGATGCTCTATTCAAGAGTTTCAATTCGGTGCGGTCCTTTCGCAGCCAGGAGCTCCACTCCGGCAGGCGTACTGGTCAACCAGGTCGTTCCGTTCACCATGCTCCGACTCCGCCTCCTCGCTTCAGCCGCCCTCGTGCTCGCTGGTAGTGCCCAGTTGTCTGCCCATGCTGCAGGCTTCTCCTCCGGTGCCATCCCCTCCCTCTCCATTTTCCCGGCCGATTCGGTCCCCAGCCTCGACCAGCGCTTCCTGCACAAGCCGCAGACCGCCCCTATGGCTCCGGGCCAACTGATCGCTGCGGCAGGCACCCAGGTGGGCCAAGCCAGCTGGTATGGACCTGGCTTCTACGGCGGTCGCACCGCCAACGGCGAGGTTTTCAGGCCAGGCACTTACACCGCAGCCCACCGGTGGCTTCCTTTTGGTACCCGGGTGCGCGTTACCAATCTCAATAACGGTCGCAGCGCCGTGGTCCGTATCAACGACCGCGGTCCCTTCACCGGCGGGCGAATTATCGATTTGGCCCAAGGTGCTGCCAGCGCCCTGGGTGTCACCTCCAGCGGTATCGCCCAAGTCCGTCTCGAAGTCCTCGACTGAACCTTGAGGACCTGAAGGCCCGTTCCGTTAGGCCCCGGCACCAAACTGGCGCCAGGGCCTTTTTGACGTTCAGACTTGGAACTGTTTCGCACCCGTGCCCAACTGGCTAAGTGGCGCATCGAGGTCGGCTCCCGGCCGCTCCATTTCGTACCCACCATGGGGGGCTTGCACCAGGGACACCAGCAATTGATTCGCCGTGCCGCCGAGCCCCGCTCCGGCGCCGAACCGGCCTGCATCGTCAGCGTTTTCGTCAATCCGTTGCAGTTTGGCCGCGACGAAGATTTCGATCGCTACCCACGCGACCTCGATCGCGATGGGGATTTGGCTGCTGAGGCCGGAGCCCAGGCCCTGTTTGCGCCGTCCTTGGACGAGATGTTTCCCCAGGGGGAGGCGGAAATCACCCGCATTCTGCCGCCGGCCTCCCTGGGCGATCGGTTGTGCGGCCTTAGCCGCCCGGGCCATTTCGAGGGTGTGGCCACCATTGTCTGCCGCCTTCTAGCCCTGGTGCGTCCCCAGCGGTTGGTGATGGGGGAAAAGGATTGGCAGCAGCTCGTGATCCTGAGACGCGTCGTCGCTGACCTGGGTCTGAATGTGATCTTGGAGGGATGTGCCACCGTGCGGGGCCCCGATTCCCTGGCCTGCAGCTCCCGCAACCGCTATCTAAGTCAGGCGGAGGCCGCCACCGCAGCTGTCTTGCCCCAGGCTCTTGCCCAGGCGGCCCTTGACAGTCGCTCAGATCCCGGGGCAGCGGGATTGATCTTCGCCGTGCGCGCTCGCCTTGAGGCGGCCGGCCTGCGCCCGGATTATGTCGAGCTCGTGCGGGCGCATAACCTGACCCCCTTGCAGCGCGTCGAGGGGCTGGCCCTGTTGGCCGCCGCCGCCTATTGCGGTCCCAGCCGACTGATCGATCATGTCTTTCTTATGACTCGCGCTCCGATCGTTGCCATTGATGGACCTGCTGGGGCTGGCAAGAGCACCGCGACCCGGGCCCTGGCCCACAGGCTCGGCCTCCTTTACCTCGACACGGGTGCCATGTACCGGGCCCTCACCTGGTGGGTGCGGGAGCAGGGGGTGGACCCTGCTGATGCCGCGGCCATCGCCCCCCTCCTGCAGGATCTCGACCTCCGCCTGCTCGGCGGCGTCGATGGCGAGCAGCAGGTCCTGATCAACGGCCACGACGTGAGCACGGCGATTCGCAGCCCGGAGGTCACCGCCCTGGTGTCCACCGTGGCCGCCCATGGCTGTGTGCGGGAGGCTCTCACCTCCCAGCAGCGGGCGATGGGGGCGCGGGGTGGCCTAGTGGCGGAGGGGCGCGACATCGGCACCGCCGTGTTCCCAGATGCCGAGTGCAAGGTGTTCCTCACCGCCACGGTGGCGGAGCGGGCCCGGCGTCGGGCCCTGGATCTGGAGCAGCGGGGCTTTTCGGTGCCGCCCCTGGCCGAGCTTGAGGCGGCGATCGCCGAACGGGATCGCCTCGATTCCAGCCGGGAGGTGGCGCCCCTGCTCCAGGCGGAGGATGCCGCCGTGGTGATCACCGATGGGCTCACGATCGACGAGGTGATCGCGGTTCTGGAGGATCACTTCCGGGCGCGGGTGCCCGAGGACGCCTGGCCCGGGCCAGCCGCTGCTGGCGAAGGAAGCGATCTCCTGGGTTGAGGCGACCGCCGGCTCGGGACCACGGCCCCTCCGCCTTCCGCCCAGCTCCGTCTCGATGGGGTGACCCTCAGCCCTGACGCCGCTCCTGCAATAGGTCTTCCAGCAGGCCGGCGCAGGCATCTTCGAGTAGGTCAAGCACCCGTTCGAATCCGTCTTCCCCCCCGTAATAGGGATCGGGCACCTCGGCGGAACGGAGCCGGCGGCAATGGTCGATGAGGGGGCTGATCCGGGCCTTTCCAGGTGCCTGGCGTTCCAGCCGTTGCACCGCAGCCAGGTTGTCGGCATCCATGGTGAGGATGTGGTCGAAGCGCTGCAGGTCGGCGGCCTCGATCTGCCGGGCCCGTCTCGGAAGGTGGATGCCACGCCGTTCGGCGGCGGCGATCATGCGGCGATCAGCCCGATGGCCCACGT
>JBIIRU010000116.1:0-7753 GCA_044341355.1 Cyanobium sp.
TTCTTGTTCCAGCAGGCCGTACCACTGGGGCGGCAGTTCGGACTCGCCGAAGCGGAAATGCGGCAGCCGGACGCCCCCGGGCTTGAGTTCTTCCTGGCGCCGCCAAGCAACCAGCTGGCGCAGCAAGGTGCCGTAGGAACCGCCACCGCCGGAGAGGGTTTCAAGTTCGGCCACGACCCGTTCGGCGCTATTGCGGTAGCTGGTGGGGTTGGAGCGATCGGCGCAGCGCCCGCGCAAGGTGGAAGCGAAGCCGGCCACGGCGGCCAGGGCATCGCTGCGGTCTTCCTGGCCTTCCACGAGGGGGAAGACCTCAATCAGGGAGGGGATCTTGGTGCCCTGGCCCACCCTGGGCGGGAAGCAATAACGGGCGAAGCCGGATAGGCCATGGCGGCGGCCTAGCTGGGAGGCGAAGAGGGCGAAGTCGGTGCCGCTGCGCAACTGGCGGGGCAGGGGCAGCATGGAAACCCGATCCAGTTCATCGCGCAACTCCTGAAAGCTGACGGGTTCATCCCAGAGGGGGCACCAGAGTTCTTCGGTCATTTGCCCTTTATTTTCCAACCAACTGCTGGAGGCGTGGCCTGAAGAAAGATGCTGGACGGCAAGGGTGAAACTGGCTTGACTCGTTTGTGACTGGCCTTCATTGCCATCACTTTGGGCGGCAGTGGCGTAACCCTGAAAGAATGATACACCTTCAGCAAGAAGGATCATTTCGGCTGGGTTTGCCGTTGTCTTCTGGATATCCATAATGGCCACTTTGTTCCCTTGTTGGCCATCACCACGGCAGGCAGGATTATAAATTAAACTGTTACAATCTTTTGTCAAGATATCTGTTACTGCACTAGTTGAGAAGGCTGCAATAAAATGGGCCGGCGTGGCGATGGCTAAAGAACGTACAAATTGAGTGCCAAAATCAGCCCGACCAAAGGCGCCGCCACTACCACCCAGCAAGGCGGGATAACGCGCATCTTGATTGCCTTTTTTATTTGTGTAGATCACGGCACAGACATTGAGCCAGGCTGACCATGAGTCGCTGTTGCCTTCTCGTTGCAAGCGTTGGATGGCGTTGATTTTTTTCTCTTTGTCATCGCCTTGTTTGCCGTGCTTCATTTCTTCTGGTATTACTCTGGCGGCGATCGAGGCAATGCGTTTTAATTCATCAAATCGTACGCCCACAAGATTTTGAATACTGCTTGGCACCTCGCCGCGATGGAAGTTACTATCACTATTCCATGGTGTAAGACATGCTGTGGGTTGGTAATCATTAGCAAAAAAGGTTCCGATCTCTTCAGGTGTTAGCAGGGTCTCCAGGTGGAAGTGCCCACGCTTCCAGTAGCCTCGTGCGTCTGAATCCAGCTGCCGGTTCAAGACCTTCAGCAGACCTAGGGCCGTGAGGTAGCTGGACAGTGGATCGACTTTGAGTGCGGTTTGCATGGGTGGGTGTCCTCTATGGGCGTGCTTTGTTTGTTGTTTTTGTTCTTCTCTCTATTTTAAGCCATGCTGAAGCCTGGCTGCGTAGCAGTTGGCACGGCCGTTGCCATAGACCCTTCTTTGGACTACGCCGGATAGCAAAGCTATCCGGAACACCAAAATTGATGCCGGCGAGATCAAGAACCGCCTTGTTTCAACTTCCCCGGATAGCAAACTCATCCGGAATAACGAACACTCCAATTCTCATCTCGGGCAAGAATTGTTAGTTTCAACTTCCCCGGATAGCAAAGCCATCCGGAACTGGCGATCAGACCAGATCAGCGGCCTCCATGGCGCTGGTGTTTCAACTTCCCCGGATAGCAAACCCATCCGGAACAACGAACACTCCAATTCTCATCTCGGGCAAGAATTGTTAGTTTCAACTTCCCCGTATAGCAAAGCCATCCGGAACTGGCGATCAGACCAGATCAGCGGCCTCCATGGCGCTGGTGTTTCAACTTCCCCGGATAGCAAAGCCGTCCGGAACCTGGGCCTGGTATCAAGCGCAGCCATTCTTCTGTGCCGAGTTTCAACTTCCCCGGATAGCAAAGCCAACCGGAACTGGCAAGCGTCAGGGTGCCCGTGAGCGTGCCACTAAGTTTCAACTTCCCCGGATAGCAAAGCCAACCGGAACCGTCTTTTTCGACGGTGGAGCTGTAGCCGGTTTCCCGGGTTTCAACTTCCCCGGATAGCAAAGCCAACCGGAACACCCGGGTTACCGGTGCCACCACCGACGCCAGCGGTCCAGTTTCAACTTCCCCGGATAGCAAAGCCAACCGGAACTTCTGCCAGCAGACCGCCATTGACGCGGCCGGGGTCTGGGTTTCAACTTCCCCGGATAGCAAAGCCAACCGGAACAGCGCCAGGAACATCCTGAAAGTCTTGCCTTCGTAGGTGTTTCAACTTCCCCGGATAGCAAAGCCAACCGGAACGCGGCTTCAGTTGACGAGCTGGTGTGCTGCGTGGAGTTTCAACTTCCCCGGATAGCAAAGCCAACCGGAACGCAACAAGCGCAACCTGACCGCCGAACTGGCCCCTCAAGTTTCAACTTCCCCGGATAGCAAAGCCAACCGGAACTACCGACAGCCAGTCTGGCGTGCCATCGGCGCTATTCAAGTTTCAACTTCCCCGGATAGCAAAGCCAACCGGAACTGCGCCCTTGAGCGCCCTTGCACCGTAAGGGGTCTCAAGAGCAATAGCGCGCACCCTCTCCCAAGCCTCGTTCAACCGCCCGGCCCAGCCCCTCCAATTCCCTGAAACCCTCTGCGCCGCAAGGCAGCGCGCAGCTCCACGGTGGCATGTGGCTTTTGAACGATTCGGGGGTTGCGCGCTCAGGCCACCGCCTCCAGCCGGCCGGCGCCGAAATGGCGGCCCCAGCCGATCCCAAGGGCCGGCAGGCCCTGCTCAGCCTCCAATTCCAGATGGAAGCCAAGCCCGCTGGCCGCTTGGCGCTCACCCCGCTGCGTCAGGCCGGGGTTGGCCACCACCTCCAGCACCCTGGCGCCGATCCGGCCGGCCCTGGTGTGCTCAATCCACACCTGCTCGCCATCAAGGCCAAATCGGCTGGGGTCGATCTTGCCCTGCTCGCCCAGGCCCCACAACAGCGACTGGATCGCCTGGCCGGCGGGGCTGCGCTGCAGTTTACCCGGCCTTGGGGTGGTGAAGAGCAGCATCGGCGTGGCCGTGCGCAGCTGCCTGTAGCTGGGGTTGGCGGTGGCCTCCAGCTGCATCAGCCGCAGGGGCACCTCAACGCCACCGCGGCCATAGAGCCGCCGCAGCGTTTGCAGCGTTGCGATTTCCGCTTCGCTGAAGGGCTGGGGGCTCACCACCTCCAGGGCCGTTATCGCCCCATCGCACTCCAACCAGCGAAACCAGGCCCGTTGCTCCTCGCCCAGGGGTTGGCCCGCCGCCATGCCTGCCCACAGGGCCGAAGTGGGCTCGTTGCGCAGCAGGGCCCGGTGCAGCCGGTCGGTCCAGGCCATGCCCGCCGTGGCAGGCATTGGATAGGCGGAAAGAAAGGCAAACAGGGCCCGGTTCACGGCCTTGGCCTTGCTGCCACCGCCGCCCACGGCTGGGCGTTGGGGGATGTAGCGATAAGTCAGCCACTGCTGGCCCGGCAGGCTCTGTCGCCCCTCCTGCCGCGCCTCCTGGGCATTCATCAGCAGCCCCTCCAGCACCCCCTCGCCGCCGCAGCCCAGCACCGTGAGCGTGCCGTTCGGGTCGGGGCCGCAATTGGCCGCCGGCATCGCGGGCACCACCTGCCAGATGGCCGGATACTCCGCCCGCCCCAAATAGCTGAGCCCCGCCAGGCAGGCCCCCAGCAGCCGTTCCTGTTCAGCCTCCAGCTGCACCGGCCAGCTCACATGCAGCGCAGCGCCCTGACCCAGCTCCAGAAACGAATCGATGAAGGAGCGGCGTTTTCTCTCGGGGTGGCTATAGCCCCCTGTGTAGGAATCGAGCGGCGGTACCGGCTCATTGCGGTAGACGGGCCGGAAACCTCGAATCTGGCCGAACTCCCCATAGGGCAGGTGGTAGGTCGGCGGCTGTTGGGCCAGCAGTTCGATCAGGGCCTCGCAGCCTTGCGGCAACTGGCCGGTGCTGCCGGTCAGGCCAAAGGCACCGTGCAGCACGGCCCGCAGCAGGCGCCAGGGTGAGGGTGGGTATTCCACCTGCCCCTCATGCTCGCTGCGGTCCCAGGGGGTGGCGCCATAGCGGCCGGACAGCAACGTGATGCGCACGGTGGTGGCCATCAGCCCGGCTCCTCCTCCTGGGCAGCCCCAGCCTCAGCCCCTGTTGCGGTAGCGGTTGCCCCCGCCTTGGCTTTTTTTGGCTTCTCCTTGGCGGCAGCCAGGGTTAGGGCAAACTCCGTCACCGCCGGCTCCGCCAGCAGGCCCAGTTGGCGGCAGGCCTGCAGCTGCTCCTGCAGGGCGGCCAGCAGGCCAGCCGGATCGGCCAACTCCTGCGGTACTTCGGCCGCCGTAAAGATGCAGTGGGCCCGCAAATCCAGGGGTTCCGCCAGCAGGCGCGCCAGCTTCAGGCGGGCCAGCAGCGCCAGCACCTGGCGGGCCGGTTCGGGCAGCGGCAAACTATCGATGCGGCCCTGGGCCAGATACACCGCCAGCTCGATTTCTTCGGCGATGAAAGCCTCGTGGCTAAAAAGGATATAACCAGCACCCACTTCTGCGGCGGTAGCCTTTTTGCCCACCAGGCCCTCCACATCAAACCCCTCACCAGAAGGAAAGAGAGGGTCTTTAGCCACACCCCCATCCGTCACCGATTGGGCCCCCCGGGCCACCACCTCGGCGGTCAACAGCCGGGGCGTTTTGGCCACGTTGGGATCGAGACCCGCCAGCTGGCTGTAAAAGACTCCGTGTAGCAGCGAGTTGGGGCAATGGAAGAAGGTGGCTGCCGCAATGCCGTCGTCCAGGATTCGTCGGGCCAATTCTTGCTGAAAAGGCTTGAGGGCGGCGGAGCGGCAGAACCAACCGGAGGCCAGCCGGTGCGGCAGTTCCAGGCTGCTGGTGATCCGGCTGCGGCCGTGGGGATCGGTGATCGTCAACCGCAGGAATGGCAGGGTTTCCAGCCCAGCAATCACCTGGCCCGGTTGCGCCACGATCGTGGCCTCCAGGTGATTGGCGATTGATTGCACTGAATCCACAATCACCAGGGTTTTGCCGCTGTTGGCATCGCGTACCTTGCTGTGGCCCACGTCATTAAAACCGGCGGGCACAAAGGTGGGCAGTACGGATTCAAGGCGAATTTTGTGATGCATGGTTTCGGGGCTTGGGATAGGGGGTTATCAGGGAGCTAGGGGGATTTGCCAGCGGCGGGAGGCCCTTGCATCGGCTTCGCGCAGCGCTGCCTCCAGCCAGGCCAGCTGGAAGGGCCCGTGTTTTGCCAGCAAACGCGAGCTGAGGTTGCGCCAGCCCTTGCCCAGACCGGTGGGGGGAAAGTGCAGCGTCATCGCTTCGCAAACCCCCGCCACTGCCGGCAGGGTTTCGCCCTCCACCACGCCATGGAGCGGCCCATCCCGCGCCCAGGGGTACGGCTGCAACTGCAACCGAATCTTGCCGTGGTGGGCCATCAGCAAATAGCTCACCAGCGGGTCTTCATCTAGCTGCAAGGCTGCCAGGGCCGAGGCCAATTCGTGGCGAAATCCCGGCCGCCGGTGGCGGCTGCCCCATCCCGGCGCCTTGGCCCACTGGCCCTCGCCACAGCCATTGGCGCGCATCGTGGCCTGAAACACCGGATGGGCCTTGCCGATGTCGTGCAGCCAGGCCGCCCGTTGCAGCAAAGCGGCCAGCGGCTCGGCCATCGCCAGGGCCTCGCACAGTTCTTCGGCTTCCTCTCGGGTGTCCCCCAGGTGCTGGGGGAGGGTCACCGCCACCGACGATCCAAAGCTGCTGCGGTCTTCTGCGGCACCCATGACATCCGGCGTGGGCAGCTCTGGCACGGCTGCGATGCAGGCCGGCAGCCAGCCCAGGCTGGGGTCATAGCCACCGGCATCCGTGGGCACCGCCACCACCGCACCAACGGCCAGCTTGCTGGCCGCAACCAACTCCCAGCCATCTCCTCGGGGCACCCAGACCGTCGTAAAGCGTTGTTGCACGTCCAGCAGCGGCGCCGGGCACAGCTCATCGTCACTGGCTGCGGCCATGTCGGGCCCCGGCTGCCCGCGCCACAGCACCGACACATCCCGCATCTCACCCACCCGCAGGTAGTCGGTGATGTCGATGTCGCCATGGTCCACGGGGTGGGTATCAAACAACTGCAGGAACTTGTCTTCTTCAAGTCGCAGCCCAACGCCAGTTTGCGCCGGGGCCTCCACCGCCATCAGGTTCCGCACGCAGGCATCGTCCAAATCCTTTAGCCGCAGCCGTGTTTGCGTCAGTTCCGCCTCGCAGTAGGGCAGGGCTTGGTCGGGCTCCAGCACCAGCACCGCCGCCGTGTCGTAGGTGTTGTTGCGACCCACCCGCCCGCAGCGCTGCACAAACGAAGCCCAGGGGCACAGCTCGGTGATCAGCAGGCGGGCATCCAGATCGATCCCTGCCTCCACCGTTTGGGTGGCCACCACCACGCCGCGAAACCCCCGCAGCCGCGCTTCGATGGCCTGCCGTTCCGCCCGGCGGAAGCGGGAATGGATCAGCAGCGTTGGCGGGCCTCCGTCGGGGGCATCCGCCAGTTGCAAGGCCAACTCCTGGGCGCGCCGCACCTGGTTCACCACCACCAGCGTGAGCGTCCCCTCCTGGTGGTGCGCTCGCACCAGCTCCGCGCCGTCGGCGCCTGCCGCCAGGGTCAGCGGCTTGGCGCGGCCCACCTTGCGCGCAGCCACCGGGTGGGCGTAATCGGCAGCGCTCAGGCCATGGCGCGGGGCTCCTGGCGGCAAGATCGACGCATCGAGGGTGGCAGAGCACAGCACCAGCTCCCGTGGGGCCGGGCCGCCCAACTTCTGATGGAATTCCTGCAGTCGGATAGCGGTGCGAACGGCGGCTCCCTGCAGCTGGGTTTCATCCACCACCACCCGCACATCGGTGTTGAGCGCCGCGAAGTGGCGCGGCCAGCTCCAACGCGAACAGCAATAACCCCGCATCAACTGCCGACTCACCACCTGATCCAAAGTGCCCACAATCACCGCCTCGGTCGCCAGCGATTCGGCGTAGTCGTTGTCGATCTGGCCGCCCCGCAGCACATACACCGGGATACTCACTCCCAGCCGGCCCATCACCGCCCGGCACTCAACCGCGATCTGTTCGGTGAGGGTGCGCAGCGGCAATTGATACACCAACCGCCTCGGTGTGGTTTGCGGCCGTTGCTGCCGGTCCCACAACCAACCCACCAAGGTGGCCAGGGTCTTGCCCAAGCCCGTGGGTGCCTCCAGGCTGCGAATCGCTGCGGCGCCCCCCTGCTCCATCCAGGCCAGCTGGAACGGCAATGGCGCAAACCCTGCTGCGGCTTCGAAATAGCTGGCGGCGGACAACTGGGCCGGGTCTCTGCTGGCTCTTGTCTACAGGAAAGGGGGCGAACTGGTGGGCTGGATTTTATGCATGATATGCATATTTTTTGGAGTGTGTGGTGTTGAAGCACTGAACTTGGAACCGATGCCGCCGCAGACCGGCCGTGGCTAAAGCTAGATTTGTAAAGAGGGACTGAAGCTTTTGGCATCTGTACATTCCTTTCGAGAGAGGGAAGTGATGTTGTAACAGAACCTTGCAAAATCAATTCAACGCCAGATGGAACAACGCTACTTTGGTCTGATGGTGTCTCCACTCAAATGAGATTTGAGGGT